>JBDHMQ010000097.1:0-6124 GCA_039656095.1 Gemmatimonadota bacterium
CAACCGATCGATTTGAATCTCGATGGAATCGCGAAAAGTAACGATCCCGTTGAATCGCTCGATATCGAGAATCTGCGTTACGATTGCTGCTTGCGTCTGAAGGCCTTCTATCTCGATGCGCAGCGGCCGAACCGGATCTGTGATGCGCACGAGAGGAAACAGTCCGGACAGCGAATCGAGCAGAATGACTCGCTCAAAGACATCGGGCCCCGATTCCTCAACTCGCCACAACGCCTCTCCGGACAAGCCAGAACGAATCCTGGCGGCCCGTGCGGCTCCCGTAAGGTTTGCTCCCCAGGGCGTCCGCACCTCAATGATTCCTTCCCGTACGGCAAGATCGGTCAGCAGAACCCTGGTGCTGCTGGGTCCGGAATCGTCGTCACCGGCGAAGATGCGATCGTAGTTCCAGACACCATTCTGGTCCTGGTGGAGCAGCAACCGAGCTCGAGCCGCCGTTACCGCGCGAAACCGGTAGGTGCCGGACACAAGGCTCAGCGGATTGTACTCCATGCGTACGCTGTCGAGAACGACAAACTCCTCGCCCGCCGCGTCCCTGATTACAAACCGGTCGAGCAGTACGCTGGTCAACAGGTTGCCACCAAGGATCGGCCCGAGATCTACATCCCCATTGACGACCCCGTCGAGTTCTTTCTCGGCAAAGGATGCCACCGCCCCGCGTCCGACGACGGTCTGGGTCAAGAGAATGGAACCGGCGGCGAGGGTCAGAGATGCTATTCCAACGAGCGCCAGCAGGGCACGCGCACCAACACCAAGACCTCGACGAACGGGGCCTTGAGAGGGAGGATCCTCAATTCCGAAGTCCTCCGGGAGGATCATCTCAGAATGCCTCTCCAATCGATACCTGGACCTGAAGCCGTCGCGCGAACTCGAGCAGCAGGCCGGGATCGTCGAACGTAAACGGGTCGAAGCGAACCGTGCGATTCAACTCCAGGATGTCTCCCCCTTCGAGTACAGCCACGACAGGCAGTTCAGAAGGTCCCGACGGATCATACCCCAGATCAAGACGAAGAGGCCCGATCGGACTTCGGAACCGCACGCCAACGCCGGGCGTCGTCACAAAATCCTTGCGGTCACTCAGGCTACGCCACACCTGACCCACGTCCACGAATCCAACGACTGTCCATCGGTCACCAACCTCTGCACGCAACTCGAGACTTCCCTCGAGGACTGCATTACCGCCGGCCGGGCGCTCGTCAAAGGCCCTCGATGACAATCCGTCCACGCATGTGTTCAGGTCTTGATCCGGACAGTCATCGGCCGCATCGACGACGAGCACCGTGGGTCCGAGCAGGTTGGCCCCGAACCCGCGAACGCTCTCGGCTCCTCCGGCAAAGAACCGCTTTCTGGGGTGGATGATCTCGTCCGTCGCGCCGGCTGTTCCAAACGTCTGCGATTCCAGCGCATTGATCGAACCGAACCGCACGTGGCTTGCCAGGATAGTCGTCCTGGTAAGTCGCTTGAACGCGGCAGCTTCAACCGACGTCCGGACGTATCGATAATCCGACCCGGTAATATTTCCGGCGTGTTCCAATTCGGCCGCCACGTAGAACCCACGCGTTGGCGAAAACCGACCGTCGGTTCGATCGAGCGCCCATAGCAGTCCAAGCGGCGACAGCCAACGACGCTCTGATAGAACGCTGATGTCCTCCGGGTCGCAGAACCCGAAATTTACACAGAAGTAGATGTCAGCAGACTGCTCACCAAATGAAGTCAACTCGGGGCTTACCGACGCCGTGAGAGCCATGCTCGGCGAAAACCGATGTGTGAAGGCCAGTTCGCCGCCCGTGCTCGTGCGCACGAACAGGTCGGGTACAGTCTCTTCTTCAGCATAGATCGTGGCGCGCAGCGAGTTCTTGCCCCCGCGAAACACGGGCTGCTCGAAAGCTGCCTCTGCCCGGAAGTTGAGTTCCTGAAATACTTCTTCCGGACTGACGTCCGTGCACGGAAAGTCACCCTGAAGCTGGTCCGCGAACAGGTTGGAGACACGGGTGGTCAGCCGCAGAACACGCCCCTGTCCGAGAAAATTTCGATTGGTAAGTTGAGCTTGAACCTGACCGCACTCATCCGTTTCCATGCCGAATCCGATGGCAAGCGTTCGCTTGGGAGCCGGTGCTACAAGGATGCGCAGGTCTATGAGGGAATCGGTATCGGTGCGGCGCTCCGACGTTATGGTCGCAAATCGGATCGCTTCAAGATTATACAGTCGACGCTGGCTCTCGATGATCTGACCGTCACGGAAGATGTCGCCCGATTCGAAGGAAAGCAGCGATCGAATGATCTCGTCACCTACGTCGCCCGAACCTTGAATGCGAACTTCACCGATTCGGACGCGCGGTCCTGTCGCAACACGGAGTGTTACTTCCGCTTCTCTCGTGTCCCTGGGCACAAAATAGTCGCGCAAAACGGTTGCATTCACGTATCCCAGCGCCCGAAGCTCTTCTGTAAGGCGACCCTCACCGATTGCCAACCTGGATAAATCCAGTGGGGTCCCTTCCCCGATGCCCAGCAATTCCGCCTGTCGGCCGACCGACAGGATGTCTTCCGTCCCCACGACATCGAATGCGCGGATAATTGTCGGATCACCTTCATCGACCAGAAACGTGATCCGTGCTTTTCCATTCTCCCGATCCACAACCGCGTCCACCGTCGCCTCGCGGTACCCTCGCTGCCGGTAGAACACAAGCAGGCGGACGACATCGCTTTCGAGTTCCTGTGTCACCAGGTATTCCCGGCGATGGACAAACCCCCAATCGGTGAGCGGACAGAGCGGGAGAGGGAAATAAAAGGCGAACGTACGGCAGCTGGTGGCTTCCGAAAGAATGGCCTGGCTCAGCTCCTGTTTGGAGAATTGTTCAATTCCCCGGAACGTGATTTCGACAACCTCTGGCTCAGCCTGATCCTGCGCATGAACCGGTGCAACCGCCCAGGTCATCTGGGCAAGTAGCACCAACAGAAAGACCCGCGCCGGACTCACGCCGAAGCCGGCAGTAGAATCCCGCGACTCTCTCACGCGGTAGCCGTGCCGTCGCTTCCGAGTGCCATCGAGCGGCGCATCATCCAGATTCCGACCGCGACTAGAACCAGGCTGATGAATTGCGCCAGCGTAAGGACGCCAAAGAAACGATCGTCCTTTGCACGGAAGATCTCGACCACGAACCTCTCCAGCCCGGCGAGCACGATCCACAGAGAAAACAGCCAGCCGATTGGCTTCCCCCGACCTCGAAGACGCCACAATACCGCAAAGATCAGCACTGACAGGCCCACCTCGTAGAGCTGAGTTGGGTGGACCGCCATTACGGTCGAATCGGGAACTGAATCGGGAATGGAAACGCCGAAAGACTGCCTCAGATTGCCTGCCGTGCTGGGCGGTGAGCCGTTTGGAAACGCGATTCCCACCCAACTATCGGTTGGCCGACCGTAGTCGTCTCCGACCAGGAAACAGCCTATCCGCCCGATCCCGTACGCGAGTGCGTTGCCTGGGGCCAGCGCATCAGCAATCAGGGGCTTTGATTCTCCTCGCCGATGGACCTGGTACACCATGACCAGGATGGCGCCGAACAGCCCGCCGTACCAAACGAGACCCGCACGTGAGAACAGCATCCCGAACGGATCGCGAGACGTGAGCTCCCAGTTGAGAATCACATAATAGAGCTTGGCGCCTGCGACACCTCCGATCAGCGCCCCCATTAGCAGATCACCCGCAAATTCCGGATCTTTGCCCAGGCGGGTAAGCTCCGAACGGAGAATCTGGTATGCCGTCAAGAACGCCAACGCCATCATCACGCCGAACGAAGTGATCGTCAGCGTACAAATGATCGGGAGGTTGAGCGTGAACAATTCCGGATACATATGGTCCCCTAGGTTACATTCGGCGCCAACCCGGGAAACGGATAGGCGGGATCGGCATTCAGATTCAGATCGGATGATTCGCCTGCCAGCAAACGATGCCGGGCCACGCAGGCTACCATCGCGGCATTGTCCGTCGCCAGCCGAGGTGGAGGAGCATGCACCTCAGCGAGCCCCGCCAGATCTTCGGCAAGCCGCTCCCGTAGGCGGCTGTTCCTTGAGACACCCCCTCCGAGAAGCACCCGTCCGCATCCGGTCAATTGGATCGCACGTCTCGTCTTGGCGACCAGTACATCAAGCACTGCCTCCTGAAATTCGGCTGCCAGGTCCGGGCCAGCCTGCTTCAGCGCCGTTTGCCCACCTTCCGCACGCAGTTCGCCAGCCAACAGGGCCGCCGCCGTCTTCAGCCCGCTGAACGAAAAATCCAGGTACGCCGGATCACCCGGATGATCGGTGGACGCCAGCATTGGACGGGGAAGCTTGAAGCGACCGGGACGACCTGTTCTTGCAGCCCGTTCGATCTCCGGCCCACCCGGAAAGCCGAATCCGAAGGTTCGGGCCACTTTGTCGAACGCTTCGCCCGCGGCGTCGTCACGCGTCTCTCCCAACAGCTGATAATCCCCCCATTTGCGAGCATGAAGCAGCATTGTGTGCCCACCGGATACGAGAAGCGCAACAAACGGGGGCTCAGCCTCTGGAGAGGCAACGGAATTCGCATACAGGTGCGCTTCCATGTGATGTACACCGATGAGCGGTCGGTCCAGCGCGTACGCAAAGCCCTTCGCCCAGTTGAGACCGACGAGTAACGCTCCGATCAGACCGGGACCTGCAGTCACCCCTACACCGTCGATCTCACCAGCCGACACTCCAGCTTCTGCGAGAGCCTCGGACACCACATCATCGATCTGTCGAAGATGGGCACGGGCAGCAATCTCCGGCACGATGCCGCCAAAGCGTTCGTGTGCATCCTGCGAAAGAATTACGTGGCCCGCGAGGTGAGACCCGATGAGTACGGCCGCCGATGTTTCGTCACATGACGTTTCCACGCCCAGAACAGGACCATCGGCAAACTCGTCTGACTTTATCATGGGAGTCGATGCAAGGTCACGAACGGCGGCTCGACATCTGCTGCCACTGGCCCTCCACCATCCAGCACGATAGACAATTCGCGCTGTTCTGCCCCATCGGGCAAGAGCGACACATCCAGCATCATCACGTCGTGGCTGGCCAGTGCCGCGGCGACGATAGACGAAGCTCCCCGAATCACGACCGTCACGGAATCTGGCTCCACCGAGACCCGACTCGCGGCAGCTCCCTGCAACTGGACCGGAATGCGTTTTTGCCGAACAACCAGCGAATCCAGGATTACGGTCACAAGCACCGATGGTGGCTCGATATCCACACCCTGGATGTTGGCCGGAATTCTCAGACCGACGTCACGAATCACGGTGTTCGACAGTGCCCGGAGTTCTACCCTGCGCGTAGCAATGCGAGTCAGGCTTCCAATCCAGGACGCGGGACCGCGTACCGTCACACTGTCCGGCTCTACAAGAACCGGTGTCAGAACTGTAAATCCTGCAGCAGGCATTGCCTCAATATCCGGTTCTACGGCAATGCGGGCCGTAATTCGCCGCTCAAATTGCAGGTCAAGCTGCTCAGGGGTGATAAAGCTGGGCGCTACACGCAAATCTCGGTTGTACGCGACCTGATCAAGTCCCAGAGGAACTCGCATATCCGGTCCCTCGACCGAATCGATCTGAAGCGTGATAACCGGCTCTTCCATCAGAAGACCCAGAAGCTCACGATTGCGCCCCTGGAATGTGGTGCTTACCTCCGACGGGCCGCTCACGAGAACCCATGAAGAGTCAGAAACCTCATAGACGACCTGGGTAGACACGGGCTGCGCCTGTCGTTCGTCAGCAGTTACGCTGACCCACAGCAACGCGACGATGATCAGGGCTGACATCTTGAAGCCCAGGTTGTCGAACAGTGTCTTGCGCCAATTCACAGCAACTCCGGCTCACCGGTCCCAGCCTGTTCCTGCCGGAAATCCAGGCCGTCATTTACACGACTCGCGTCGCCCGCGACACGCAGCTCAACGGTATCGCCCGCCCTCAAGCTGTAGCCAACAGGCGGATACTGCCCAACGATTCTACCGGGTGCCTCGGGAGCCTCAGAATCGAACGAAATCGAGCCGAGTTCCAGCCGGGATTCGGTCAGAATCTGCAAGGCGTCGTCGATATGCATCCCCAGCATG
>JBDHMQ010000098.1:0-7531 GCA_039656095.1 Gemmatimonadota bacterium
CGCACCCATCACGTAGATGGCTGCCATGAATGGCGCGAGAATGGAGGTGACTCTTCCGATGCGCGAGATACCGCCAAGGATGACTGCAGCCACGATGGCGGAAGTCAGCAGGCCGGTTGCCCACACGGGAATCGAGAACGTTGTCGCCATGGTATCGGCGACGGTGTTCGCCTGGATCGCGTTACCTGTGAAGAATGCCGTGATACCTAGCAGCACGGCGAACAGAATCGCCATCCACTTCCATTTCGGTCCCAGGCCACGCTCGATGTAGTACATCGGTCCGCCTGAAACCGTGCCTTCCCACTTATGGCCGTGGGTAGCCTCTACTTTTCTGTACTTCTGCGACAGCGTGACCTCGGTGAACTTCGTGGCCATTCCGAGTGCGGCGGTCATCCACATCCAGAACAACGCGCCCGGACCGCCCCAGTGAATTGCGAGCGCTACGCCCGCGATGTTCCCGATTCCAACCGTGGCTGAAAGCGCGGTGGTAAGGGCCTGAAAATGGGAGACGTCGCCGGGTTCGTCCGGATCGTCGTATTTTCCGGATGTGACTTTGAAACCGTGACCCAGTCTTCGGATCTGGATGAACCCGAGCCGCAGCGTCAGATACGTACCGACGCCGAGCAGGAGAATCACCATGAACGGGATCTTCTCGCCGTTATACGTGATGCCGAGATTCACGATGTAGGTGTTACCGAAGTCTACGAGCCACTCAAAGAAATCCATTCCCACTCCTCTACTGGGGCGACACGTCGCCCGCTGACCACCCGGCCGAAGAATCTCCTAAGATTCGGCAGGCGATACCCACAGGCAAGTTTCCGGGCCGAGAGCGGTGCTTACAGTCCGTCCACCGACAGTCTGCCGGAAGCATTGGGAAGGTCATTTGTGGTCCACGACTTCAGCAGCGACACGATCGCAGCCTCCACCTCTGTTGGCGCTGCAGTCGGATTCGCTTGCAGGTACAGCAGCGCCGCCCCGGCGGCATGTGGCGTGGCCATCGAGGTACCGGAGATCGTGTTGTAGCCGCCCTCCAGCCAGGTCGATCTGATCTCGAATCCAGGAGCTGCCACAGACACCGGTTGGCCGAAGTTGCAGTTGACGTCCGCGAACGAGCTGTTGTGAGACGTCGTCGTGATGACGCCATTCAACAGTCCGTTGTCCCCCGCCCGTCGATCTCATCGTCGCCGACTCGCGCTGGTGAGACGCCCGATGCGTTCGTCGGGAAAATGCAGGCCCCGAGTGAACCATTGCCTGCGGCGACGGCGTACACGATCCCCGCGTTGATCGAGCCGCGTAAGGCGGCATCGATCGCCGGGTCAATCGGGCCTCCGATACTCATGTTGGCAACCATTGGCTGCGCTGGTGAATCCGTCTTCCGAAGCACGACTTCGTCCATCGCTGCAACCATGTCCGCCGTTTGGCAGGATCCGCCGTCTTCGCAAACGCGGAACGAGTAAATCGGTGCTCCAGGCGCAACACCCACGACTCCACCGTTTCCATCGATTGCGGCCGCGCTGCCTGCCGTATGCGTACCGTGTCCGTTTCGCCGTTGTGACCAGCCTCTGCCGCTACGAAGCTGATCGCTTCCACAACGTTGAGATCCGGATGATCGCTGTCGACGCCGGAATCGAGTCCGAAGTACCAGGGCGTGATTTCGCAGCCTGCCAGCTGAGTGGAGGCCCAGGCTTCGTTCGCCGGCGCACCGATAGCGCTGATCCCGTACAACTGGGTCAGATCATCGTGACCACCCGTGTCCACGCAGGCTCCTGGTGGCGCCGTCTGAGTCGTGGCACAGGCCACGTCTGTATAACCGGAGTCGGCGTCGCCGTTGAATCCCAGTACGCGGTAGCAATACTCGGATTCCTGGATAAGCCCACGACTCTCATAGGTCTGCAGGTCCGGTTGGGTCGTAGCGATTTGCGACCACGAGCCAGCCTGGCCCAGTCGCCTTTCGATCCGGAATCCGTCCTCGTTGCCCGAATTGTCTGTCCAGGCCAGATCGATCGCGTTGTAGCTCACCGCCGTCGCACTCAGACCGGTTGGATCGGCCGGCGGGTCACAACCACCGCCGTTCACGGCCACCGACACGCCATATCGGCCGCCTAGCAGCGCGACGATGTCGTCGCGCTCGCAGTCAGGCAGCGCCCAGTCGTAGAACAGCATTTCCGCAACGCTGCCATCAAACCGCGTGCTCGTGTTGGGTTCCGTCATTCCGACCACGTAACGGTCAAACGACGGCAGCGCAGAAGACAGGGCCGATGAGCCGGCCGGCGAACCGTTCACCTGCAGGTCGGCCTGCCCGCCGCCCTCGACGCGCCATACGCCGACGTATGTCTGATTCGCCGCGACCTGCGTCGCGCCACTGGTCCAGAAATTCGACGAGTCCCAGTAGGCAAAATTGCCGCTTCTACTGCTCGCCCAGGTCACCATGCCGATACGGCTTGAGCCGCTCCCCCAGGCGCCAAACAGGCCATAGTTATGGCCAGAAGCGTCATCCTGCCGGAAGACGGCGATCAGCGTTCCTGTGCCGTGGCTGGCTACGCCGGGGACCACCAGCGCCTCGTCATTATCAGCACCCGTATTGAACGCCACCGATGCATTTCCGCCGAACGCTACCGACGGAGCTGCATAGGTTGGACGCCGGGCTGCATCCGCTTGAGTCGCGTCTGCTTCAGATCCGCGGTTGGTCCACGTCGTTACTTCCCCACCGCCCAGGTCGTTGGCGATGAGACGCAGACGCAGTCCCGTTTCCGTTACGGTCACCGGCAACGGAAGCGAACCGATGGCCTCCGTCGTCGCGCATGCCGCAGGAGTCCAGTCCGAACTGCCGCTTCCATTGAACGCCTGCACCTGGTAGCAGAACTCGGTGCCATCCGTCAGCCCGGAATCACCAAACGCCGTGACATTCGGTCCGGTCGTCGTGATCTCCGACCACACACCGGCCTGTCCGAGGCGTCGCTCGATCCGGAAGCCGTCTTCGTCGTTCGATCCGTCCGTCCAACCGAGGTCGATGGTGCTGATGCCAGTAGATGTAGCCGAGAGTCCCGTCGGCGGGTTCGGCGGCAGTGGAGTCGAGCATCCGCCGCCAATGACCACAGACACGCCATATTCAGCGCCCAGAGCGGCCACGATTTCTTCGCGCTCGCAATCAGAAATCGCGCGGTCGTAAAACAACATCTCACTGATCCGCCCGTCGAACCGGGACTTGGATCCCGGCTTCGTATTACCGATCACGTATCGATTGAACGATGGGAAAGCCGATCCGATCGACTTCGATCCGGCTGCGACGCCGTCAAGCTGGAGATCTACACTGACACCACCCTCAACCCTCCACACTCCCACGTAGGTCTGATTCGCCGACACAAGCGCAGAACCACCGACCCATCCATTGGACGAATCCCAATAATCGAATCGTTGGCTCCCGGATGAACGACGCGTGACCATGCCCGATCGACTGTTCGAAGCCCCGTATGCAGCGAAAATTCCGTAGTTGTGTCGGGTAACGTCCTCCTGGCGGAATACAGCGATCAGCGTCCCGGAACCGTGCGACGCTACGTTCAAAACGTCGAGGATCTCGTCGTCGTCGCCGCCCTCGTTGAACCCCACCGACGCATGGCCGTTAAACTCCGCGGACGGACCGTGATACGATGGCTGCTTGGAGGCTGTCGCCTGTACTGCGTTGCCTGCCGAACCCTGATTCGGCCATACCGCGACGTCGCCCGGATTGAGGTCATTCGCGATCAACCGCACCCGCAGACCCTCCGTCGGTACCGGAACGGGCGGCGGAGCGGAAGACGGCATATCCGTCGTCGCGCACGCTGCAGTTGTCCAGGCCGAAACACCGCTTCCATTGAATGCCTGCACCTGGTAGCAGTAATCCGTGTTCTCCGTCAGCCCGGAGTCTCCGAACGACTCTGCGTTCGGTCCCGTCGTCGTGATCTCCGACCACGCACCGGCCTGTCCGAGTCGCCGCTCGATCCGGAAGCCGTCCTCGTCATTCGAGCCGTCCGTCCAACCGACGTCGATGGTGCTCGTCCCCGAGGCGCTCGCGAGCAGGCCAGTTGGGGCAGCCGGAGGCCCACCCCCACCGCATGCGCCACCGCTGGAAACGGTCACGCCATACTCCGCTCCCAAAGCAACTACGATTTCTTCGCGCTCACAGTCGGAAATTGCGCGGTCATAGAACAGCATCTCACTGATCCGGCCGTCGAACCGGGACTTGGATCCAGGCTTCGAGTTTCCGATCTGGTAGCTGCTGAATGAGGGAAAGTTCGATCCGATCGCCTTCGACCCGGCAGCGGCGCCATTGACCTGGAGGTCGACCGAGACACCACCTTCGACTCGCCAGACTCCTACATAGGTCTGGTTCGCCGCGATCTGCGTGGTTCCGCCAACCCATGAGTTGGACGAATCCCAGTAATCGAAGCTACGACTGCCGTTCGAACGCCGGGTGACCATACCGGATCGCCTGCCGGAACTGCCATACGGAGCGAAGATCCCGTAGTTGTGCCGGGCGGCATCCTCCGGGCGGAATACGGCGATCAGCGTCCCGGATCCGTGCGACGCTACTCCGGGAATCGCGAGAATTTCGTCGTCGTCGCCTCCCTCGTTGAACCCCACCGATGCATGACCACCAAACTCTGCGGATGGCTCATGGTACGCTGGCTGCTTGGAGGCTGTCGCCTGAACCGCATGGCCCTCTGACCCTTGATTCGGCCACACCGCGACGTCACCGGCCGCGAGATCATCTGCCACCAGTCGCATACGCAAACCGTCTGTGGGCACGGTTACGGGCACGAGTCCCGGAGTATTCAGCGTGTACGTGTAATTGGGCGAGATCGACTGGATGCGGGGGTTATTTCGCAGTCCGTTCAGGGCCTGCGGCGGAATCTTCGCGGCGAACCCTTTGACGGCATGACTATAGCTGTGCTTGATTTGGAGCCCGTGAGCTACGGCGAGCTGATTGGCGAGTCCCGGTGGATCTGCGACGGACTCCTCAAAAAGAACGATGTACTCGTCTGGCACGGCCTGCACAGCTTTCGCCTCAGGTGCGGCGACTTGTTCGGATTCTGTGTCGGGGGCGAGCGGCGTTTCGTGCGAACAGCCCAGAAACAAAGCCGAAACAAGTAGTACCGCGCTAGTTACGCGCGGGGCCATGCGAGCCATGTAGAGCCTCCGTCGTCGTACATCCTCCGGGATGCGGTTGCACGCACCCGCGCAGGGGCGCCTCGGGAGCACCGCCGTTAGCTTTGGCTCCAGGCTGGCAGCCAATATTGTATCGCGGTAATGGCTTAAAATAGGAATCGACTGAATGCAACGCAAAAACGAGGCCCTCACTGCTACACATTTGAGCGAAAGCCGCTAATGGCCGGAACCGAGAAATTCGATGCGATTGTCGTTGGCACGGGCCAGAGCGGAAAGCCACTGACGGATAGGCGCGAGCGCCAGTGAAGATTCTTCAGCAGTGCATGTACTTTCCGCCCGAAGTAGGCGGACTCGAAAGCTACGTGCTCGACCTGACGGCGGGCCTCGCGAATTCCGGACACGATGTGACGATGCTGACGTCCCGCTCCGTACCGGGTACGGCCCGGGAGGAGACGGTGCGCGGTGTCCGTGTCGTGCGCACCTGGTTTCCCGGCAAGGTTCCACTCGGCTGGATGGCTCACACCGCCGCCTCAATCCCGCGCTCCCTGCAGCTCGCTGCAGAAGCAGATGTGCTGCACGCTCAGACGTTTGCATCGGCGCCTCCCGGGATGCTCGCACGCCGGCAAACCAGGCCACTCGTTCTCACATTGCACACGTCTCACTTCCAGCGGCTTTCGAAGCGTCCCGCCTGGCGTCCCATACTGCGGCGAATCATCGCGTCTTCAGACTGGCTGATCACAGCGAGCGCTGAGCTCCTCGACATGGCCCTGAATCTGACCCCTCATCCCAGGGCTGAGGCGCTGACGAACGCGGTGGACACCTCAGTGTTTCAACCAACGACTCCCTTGCTCTCTCCGACTCCAGGTCGGCGGCTGATCGTCGCTCCATGCCGCCTGTTTCCGCCGAAAGGCGTGGCTCATCTCATCGACGCAATGCCGGAGCTGCGAAATAATCTGGACGTGGAGCTGGCAATCATCGGAGACGGACCGGACCGGACAGCACTGGAGCGGCAGGTTCATGCGCTGGGCCTCGACGATGCCGTCCGTTTCATCGGCCGTCGGCCGCGACACGAGATGCCCGCGCTCCTATCGTCCGGTGAGATCATTGTGCTGCCCTCATTGATGGAGGCAACGAGTATCGCCGCTCTCGAGGCCATGGCGTGCGGACGGCCTGTGGCGGCGTCCGCTGTGGGCGGCTTGCTCGAGCTGATCGACGAAGACGTGGGCACGCACTTCCGACCCGCCGACCCGAAGCACCTGGCCGAGCGTGTAGCTGCGCTCCTGACACGACCGGACCTGGAAGATGTCGGCGCCCTCGCTCGCGCCCGGGTTCAGGAACGCTGGGGTATCGACCGACTCGTCCGCCGGCATATCGAAATCTACCAGACGCTGGTAGACGAGCGTGGCTGACAGCGGGCGGTTGCTCATGCACCCCGCGCCGACGCATTTTCCCGCCCCATGACAAACAGGGGAAAACGCAGACCGCGCAAGCACCAGCCGGCGGCGACCGGCCACGAAGGACCGCAACAGTCGCGGGCCTCATTTCCGAGTGCCCCCATGGCGCTAGCGATCTATTTCGGCCTGGCCGTCGCCTATTTTTTCCCCGCCTTCCTGCCGGACCGACAGATTTTCGGCATCGACTATATTCATGCCGCTGTTTTCTATCAGGAATGGTTGTCGGAGACGTTCGGGCGGGGCGCGATTCCGACCTGGCTTCCGCACGTGTACGGGGGCCTTCCGTGGTACGCGAACCCCGGCATGACCTGGTACCCGTTCCGCTTCCTGGCCGATCTCGTGCTTCCGGCCACTCGAATTTTCCCGGCGATCTACGTGCTGCAGACGACCGTAGCCGGATTCGGCGCCTACTTGCTGGCCCGGGAGGTCGGCTCCAGGCGCTGGATCGCCCTGCTGGCCGGACTGTCGTTTCAGTTCACGGGACAGTTCATGTCCTGGGTGTTCGCCGGACACGACGGCAGGATGATCGGCCTGAGTTCCGGACCGCTGTTCTTCTACTTCCTCCATAGAGGCATCCGGACGGGACGACTGGCGCCATTCGTCGGAGCCAGCGCCACCATCGGTTTCGCGATGCTCTCGTTTCAGATCCAGACGGCTTACTACGTGCTGTTGGGTGGCGCCATCTGGAGCGTGTTTCTGCTCGTTCAGCAGGGTTGGATTCGCAAGCCCAAGCCCCTGATCCGACGACTGGCTCTCGGATTTGGCGCCGTCGCGTTCGCGTTCGCCCTCAATGCCGTGAACTTCCTTCCGTTTCTGGATTATGTCGATCAGTCTCCGAGGGGAGGAGAAGGCCGGGGATACGAGTATGCGGTGGCCTATTCGATGGCACCCCAGCACGTACTGGCGATGGCCGTGCCCGAACAGGCCGGGAT
>JBDHMQ010000099.1:0-6073 GCA_039656095.1 Gemmatimonadota bacterium
GAGGCCACTTCGACGCTCGGCGCAAAGCCCGTTCTCACGGGAATCCTCCCGACGCTGCGAAAGTCGGACCTGACCATCGAAAACATGGTCCCTGCCAAGCGCTATTACGCACTGAATGATGCGCTCACGCGTATTCGCGGT
Source organism: Gemmatimonadota bacterium (assembly GCA_039656095.1). Taxonomy (GTDB): domain Bacteria; phylum Gemmatimonadota; class Gemmatimonadetes; order Palauibacterales; family Palauibacteraceae; genus JARFPW01. The sequence continues at coordinate 142 of JBDHMQ010000099.1, forward strand.
GGTCCATACGTCCTGTCGATCAAGGGCACCGACGAACTGCGACTAACTCACGACTCGGTCATGCTCGAGTCGTGTAACGCGAGTTTCCAGGTGCATTTCCAGGTCGGTCCGGAGGAATTTGCGCGGATGTACAACATCGCGCTCGCTGTGACCGCGCCGGTACTGGCGGCTGCCGTGAATTCGCCGTTGATGCTGGGACGTCGGTTGTGGCACGAAACGCGGATCGCGGTATTTCAGCAGTCGGTGGATACGCGGCAGACGATGCCGGAAGTCCGTGAGGTAGCACCCCGGGTTTCGTTCGGGCGGGATTGGGTGCACGACTCGGTGCTGGAAATCTTCCAGGAAGACATTTCGCGCTTCAAGGTCATCCTTGGCCGTGAAATCGATGAAGATCCATTCGCCGCATTGGACGCCGGACGGGCGCCGGCTCTCAAGGCTCTCCAGCTATTCAACAGCACAGTCTACCGATGGAATCGTGCGTGCTACGGCGTCGGACCCGATGGTGCGGCCCACCTGCGCATCGAAAATCGAGTTCTTCCAGCCGGACCGACTGTACTCGATGAGGTTTCGAATGCCGCCTTCTGGTTCGGACTTGTCAGTGCACTGGTCAATGAAGGATCAGACATCCGCAAGAGTATGTCTTTTGATGCTGTGCGTACGAATTTCGTCGCTGCTGCTCGGCATGGCCTCGACGCGCATCTCGAATGGATGAACGGAGAGACATTTACGGCGCAGGATCTGATTTGTGATCACCTGATTCCACTCGCCAGGACCGGACTGGAAGCGGGAGATATCGATGCAACGGATATCGATCGCTACCTGGGTACCATTCATGAGCGTGTATCACATCGGCGAACTGGTGCCCGCTGGCTTCTCGGATCTCTCGCGCAAATGGGCCAGGAGGGTACACTGGAGGAGCGGATGTCTGCACTGGTCGCAGCTACGGTGGACCGCCAGGCCACGGGACGCCCCGTCCATGAATGGGAGGATGCCAAGATCAAGGAGGGCGGCGGCTTAAAGCCAAGTTATTTGCGGGTCGAGCAGTACATGGTCACGGACTTGCGCACCGTCAACGAAGACGAGCCGATAGACCTCGTCGCGAACTTGATGGACTGGAATCACGTTCACCACATACCGGTAGAAGACAACGACCACCGCCTTGTCGGCCTGGTCTCACACAGACCGCTGCTCAGATTTCTTGCGAGCGACGAAGCGCGTCGCACAGAAGGTCCGATCGCGACCCGCGACGTAATGGCGCGTGACTTGATCACTGTGGGACCGAACACGGGAACGTTGGAAGCAATCGATTTGATGCGAAAACACGGAATCTCCTGTCTCCCGGTCGTGCAGGATGACCGCCTGATCGGTCTTATTACGGAGCATGACTTCATGCGTGTTGCTCGTGTCTTGCTCGAGGAGATGCTGTCCGAGTGAGTCCTTCTATCGGCGCCTCCGAGCAGCGCCCCCTGATTGATAAGCCTGCAGAACCTGAGATTGAGCGCATTCTTGGAAGATTCGGAGGCCATACTCCCGGACCACTAGTCCTTGTAGTCGCCGGACTCCATGGCAACGAGCCCTCTGGTGTCGCCGCCTTGCAGCTAGTGGTCACCAAACTGTGCGAGCGCCAGCCAAAGTTCAGGGGCGAATTCATTGCGGTATCAGGAAACATTGCCGCTCTGAAACTGGGTGTCCGGTTTATTGAACGCGATCTGAATCGGGGTTGGAGCGTTCGCAGCGTGGCACGCTCTCTGGACAAACCAATGACCGCCGAAGACCGGGAGCAGTCAGACCTGCTGAAGGTGCTCGTTCCACGACTCCGGGACGCTGAAGCAGAGTCCTATGTATTCGATCTCCACAGCACATCCGCAGCCAGCGCGCCTTTCTTGACGCTTGGGGATACGCTCGAGAATCGGAAATTCGCCAAGCGACTGGGCATGCCACTCGTTCTGGGCATCGAGGAACAGATCGACGGTGCGATGCTCGACTATCTGGGGGGCTTTGGACCCATCGCACTTGGCGTCGAGGCTGGACAGCATGATGATCCTGTTTCCGTGGACATTCATGAGGCGGCCACATGGATGGCCCTTACAGAAGCCGGCTGTCTGGCCCGCGATACGCACCTGTTCGATATGAAAGAGTGCCATCGGCGACTCGGAGTCGCTCGGGCCGGACTGCCGCATGTATTCGAAGTTGTGTATCGCCGTGGTGTTGAGCCGGGCGATGGATTCGAAATGAGACCAGGCCATCGAAATTTCGAACGTGTGCGGGCCGGCCAGGTCATTGCGCGAACGAATGAGGGGCCGGTAGAGATTCCGGAGACTGGCTGGTTGTTCTTGCCGTTATATCAGAAGCAGGGGGACGACGCGTATTTCATAGTCCGGCCCGTCTGGTCGATCTGGCTGCGGCTGTCACGGGTTCTCCGACGACTCGGAGTCGCGCGGACTCTTCACTTGCTTCCCGGAGTTCACTGCGCCCGAGAACGAACAGACACGTATGTGGTTGATCGCCGCGTTGCGCGCTGGCTAGTCGTCCAATTGTTCCACTTGCTTGGCTATCGTCGGATACGGACGACCCCCAAGGTCGTGGTGTTTCGCGGACAGGGTGCTGCTGGAGCCAACTGTGGAGCTGAGGTAACCTCTAAAGACTGACTTCGGATCCTGTATCGGCTGATCGATAACACGCTTCCAGGATTGCGAATAGCGCGATCTGACTTCTCTCCGATTCGATGGGTATTTCTCCTCTGACGATCCGGAGAAAATGCGCCCACTCCTGGCGATAGGAATCCCGGTATAACGCACTCGGTGCCCGTGTAACTGGCGGAGTCACGTCCACGATACCAGTCTCAACTCGACGATGTACCCTGAGCGGCGACGATGAGGCACTCCCGCCCGACCCGAGAATTGTCAGCTCATGGATGTCTCGATCATGGATCAGCTCCCATGTGACCTCGACATCAATCGTCGCGCCCGTCTCAGTGGCCAGATGAATGAAAGCGCTGCTCTCTGCACCCGCATCCCCCTGAAGCTCCGCAGATGCTCGTCGGATCGTCGGATATCCCACGGACCACAGAGCCATGTCGAGCGCCTGTGCGCCGAGGTCCATCAATACACCGCCGCCCGCATACTTCGGATCGGTCCGCCAACCACGCCTGGGTCGCCGCGACCGCCGATTCAACCAACTCGAGCGTACAAAAAACACGTCGCCCAGCTCACCGCTCGCCACAAACTGCCGAATAAGGCGGAAGTCATGCCTAAACCTGTGATTGTTGGCGACCATAAGCTGACGGCCTGCCGAGTCTGCCGCATCGATGAGGCGTTGAGCCGCCTGACTCGACACCGTCAATGGCCGTTCGCACAGTACGTGCGCTCCGAGTTCAAGCGCGTTCAGGACACCCTGCTCGTGAGCTCCGTTCGGCGTACAGACCAGCACCGCATCCAACTCCACGCCAGACGCCAGCCCGACCAGGTCGTCTGCTATCCGCTCGATACCAAATCGCTCACCGATCGTATGAGCTTTCCGACCGTCTGGATCGGCGATACCGACAATTTCTACGCCTGGCAGCCGTGCCAAGATCGGGAGGTGGACGACCTGCGCCGCCCCCCCCGCTCCCAGGACCGCTACTCTCAATCGGTGGTCAGCCACTCAGAAGCCTCAGTTTCCTGTCATAACGGAAAGACCCACAGCAACGCCGACATTACTCGCATCGGTAACCGCGGCGCCGCGAAATTCTCCGTATACGTTCCATCGCCTCGACAGGGCGACCTGCGCCCCTATCACACCAGAAACTCCGGCCGTGACGACGTTGTCATCAAGAAACGTATCGCGGATCGCATCTCCGTCATCGTTCAGCAGGTAGACATCCAGACCTACACCGATGTACGGCGAGACCTTGGTGTCTCGAGTCGTCCATTGAAAATCAGTGCCAAATATGTAGGCCGATCGGTCGATGGTTCCCAGATCGATGGTGCCGGCATCAAGCCCTGATGCCTCTTCGAGCTGTGCTTCCAGCTCGCTGACCTGGCCTCCGTCCACATCGGCCTTCCAATAACCCAGTCGCGTCACGACACGGATATTGGGTCCAAGAAAGCCAAGATCGAGCTTCGCTCCGATTCCAATGGTGCTCTCGTTCTGGCTGGCATCGACGCTGAATATTTCAAATCCAATGGCCCGGAGACCCAGATTCGTGTAGTCATAATCCTCGAGACCCTGGGCGGCTGCCGTTTCACCGGTTACACCCAACGCCACCATGACCAGCGTTCCTACCACCCCGATTCGTCCCCAAAACAGCCCGGCTGATCCACGCATTCCATTCGTCTCCATTGTGTATTGCTCTTAGTAGACCGACACCAATTTGGCGCCGGGATAGTATGTCGCCAGGATCGTCTCCCACCGCTGTCCCGCGAGAGCCCGACCGATAGCACCCCACTGACACATTCCGGATCCGTGGCCATAGCCGCGGCCATGCAATTCGATCGCGCCGTCATCGCGTGTGACGATGTCAAAGTCCGTTGAACCCAGGATCCGTCCCTCATCGTCCCTCAATGCGAACCGAATGTCCAGACGTTCGACCATGAACTCTGAATTCGAGCCCCGGATCGCGAGAGCCCGGACCCGGCCGGACGGAGTTCGCTCGGCAATCCGCAAGCCGGTAACCTCACCGATCTGATCGGCCGACGCACCGAAAATTCGCTCCATTTCGTGGCGTACCCGTCCATTCAGATCTGCTGTCCGCACAGTCTCTACCCAACGATAGCGCGGCGATGCAGCACAATAATCCGTCCCGTCAGGCGACCGGTCCGAGACCGAGCGCAGGTATGGGGCTGAAGCTCGATCCAGGACCTCCTCTACCGGCGACGTCCGGCCTCCACATGTAGAGTGGTACATCGCCCGAATCGGCAGGCCATCATACATCAGGATCCGACCCGCAGTCTCGGTGACCGCCCGCGTCGACTCCGGCCGTTCGGCCGCCATTCCACCGTAAGCCTGATCCTCTACTGAGCCGAATACGTCGAATCCCATTTCTTCGCGAGCCCGGAGATGCGCAACCGCATACGTTCGGGCCGCCACCGCTTGTGCCGCTACTGCAGCATACTCCTCGTCGCCCCGCGGCCCGATTTCGATCGGGACGACTCCGAGGAGATACTCTTCGAGCGGCAGTTCGTTTACGGCGTTCATGACGGAATTTTCGACCGCGAAAATTTCGATGGTTCCGCGGTAGGGAGCCCCATCGAGGGTCAATGGTTCGGATCCGGCCGGCTCGAACCTGAGTGCCGGCGCGGCGGCCAGGTTCAGATCGCCAGCTGATGCCAGCACGCGGGTTCCTTCTCGAGCCACCATGATCTGGATGGATTCATCGTTGCCGGCAAGCGGGGCATTCGTTTGTGCATTGAAGATCCGTAAACCGGTGGCAGACTTGATGGCAAGCGGACCCTCCACCGCCACGTCTATCCCAACACGGATCATCGGTCCGGTCGCGTATTCGGCGGTGCGCGTCGCCCCAAATGCGGCTGCAACCACGAAGACTGCCACAGATACGGCTATGAGCGGAAGGACAGCACGCAGTCGTTTCATTATCGTCCCCACCCTCCATCGAGTCCTATTGTTGCCACGGGGAGAGCCCGACCAACGCGTACCGGCACCGCTCGTCCAACGGCACCATCCACCGGCCGCACTTCCCGTACGATCGTACCCTCGAGGTCAAAATCTCCGGCACCCGTGATGTACACGTCGACGAGCGTGCCCGCCGGACGCATACCGGATGCCGGCCCCAGGTAGGTGATCCCGTCTACATCGTCGGCTTGCGCACGCGTTCGGCCGACAACCCTGTCGTCTTCCGTCCGTTCGATGATCGCTTCGCGCGTCCGACCGACTTCGAGTTCCGTCAATTCGGCGCTGATCGCCCGCTGAACCTCAATGACTTCCTCAAGTCGGC
>JBDHMQ010000100.1:0-9324 GCA_039656095.1 Gemmatimonadota bacterium
CCATCCCCAAACATGTTCTGATTGTCCTGCTTCTTCTGTCAGCCTGCGGAAGGTCTACGTCGACTCCAGCCAGCGACGATAGCGCGGCCACTTCGTCTCTCATTGTTGGCAGTACTCTGGGCGAGTGGGGTCTGCTTACCCTGCCACGCGGGGGAGGCCCGGCTGACTTGCGGCCGCTGGCCATCCCGGACTCGGTAGTGTGGACTGGATCGACGGACCTCCCGGTCATTCAAGACGTCCGCGCATTGGGTGACCTGATGGTCGTTCTACTTTCGGAAGACGGTCGTCTGTTTCGCTACGAGCCGATCACAGGCCAGTTGGAACAGGTGGCGCGTGTGCCGCGTGACGCTGTCATCGGGGCCACCGCCGTCTCAGCGGTAGCCGTGATCGATCACGAACGACAGGTGATACATGAAGTTGCCACCGACCGCACGACGGAATACCCGCTTGAAGACTCCGCTGCCTGGGCGTCCCCGGTAGACGGCGGACTTGCAGTGCTTACGACATCGGATCCGCCACGATTACGGATTACGAGGCGTACGGACTCTGAGGTCGTCCTGGACGTGGAGGTCGGTGGCCAGGCAGTACTGGTCACAGCCTGGGGGCAACGCATCGTTCTGACGGGCCCCGGCGGGCAGAGCGTTCAGATTTTCGCCACGGACGATGGAACCCTGGTCGGCGAGGCAGACGTAGGCGGACCCATTCGGGCGCTCGGCGCATCGCCGTCATCCCACGAAGTCTACGTTTCGATCGATGATCCGCCGCGGCTCGCAGTTGTCAGTCGTTTCAGTCTGTCGGTTCGTGAAGTCACGGAATCAGCGGCACCTATCCAGGAGTTTCGTCCCGGAGTATTCGGGGAGACGGTGTTCGTGCGTACGGCTGACGGCATTGGGGAGCTTGTTTCCGGTGAGGCGGTCGTGCGACCCCTCGTGGGTGCCTGGCGTTCTGACCTTCCCCTGGGCATATCGTCCGGGAGAACGATTATTCTCGCCGATGATGAGGCCCATTTGCTTGCGGTGGATGATGAAGTCGGCAGCGTATTGGCAGGTGGTGCACCCACCTGGTGGGTCCCGCTGCGATGGAATCCAGGCCGGGAACGGGTCGTGGACCAGCAGGCTGTGACAACCGGGACAGACCCGCAGACACAGGATGTCGCAGTCAGCGAGCCGGAAGCAGACCCTTCGACCGTTTCTGACTCGACGGCCGGCAAGGCCGGCCACTACGCAATTGTAGTGTCTGCCCGACAGCGCTCCGGAGTGGCAGATCTGCTTGGAACGCTTGCTGACGCCGGGTATCCGACACGGCTCCAGCGATATCCTGACGAAGCCGGGAACACCTGGTTCAGAGGACTCGTCGGGCCATATCCGACTCGTGGCAGGGCGCAGGCCGCTGCCAAGCAGCTCCAGAGAGAACACGAGCTGCAAGCCTGGGTGACCGAACTCGGTGGTACGAGATGACCGATGGAGACAATGGCGCACCAGAGCAGCTTGATTGGCTGCCACAGAATGCGTCGTTGATAGCGGTAGTCCGTGAAACAGGTTGCGGGGAGTGGGCGGCCGATGTCGCTGTCGGGTTAGCTGACATTGTCGGAAGAACGCGCGGGCGGACCTACCTGGCTAATGCGGGCACGGACGGAAGTGAACTGGATTCGGTCCTGAATGTGGAGGGTGGACCTGGCCTGGCATCAGCGTTATCCGGTGTGACAACAGTTGCTTCCATCGCTCGATCGGCACCGGAGCGATCCTTCGCCTACCTGCCAGCCGGTGACTCTAGTCTGCCTTTGTCTGAGCTGCGGCGCGTCCCGACATTCAGGCGACTCCTTCGAAAAATGAGCGCAGGCGGAGGCACGTTGTTGCTGTACAGCGCACAGGAAGATCTCAAGGCTACCTCGGGAGGGGACGCGACTGAGGGCCTGGGCCTGGATGGATGCATTTCGCTCGGAACGATCCCCGATCTGGCCCTGGACCTTGGTGCCCCGTTGTTGGCGCGTGTCGAGCGGCCGGTAGAAGCTCCGGACCCGGGCCAGGCAGTCCTGGACGATGACGCGCCGGCCGCGCGACAGGATTCGCTGGCAGGAACTAGACGTCCAGGGTCACTGCTGAAACTCTTGGTTCCGATCATCGGGCTTGGGCTGCTGTGGGCAGTGTGGGAAGTTGCGCGCCCTTCGGCAGAGGCGGAGGCCAGCGCACAGGTGCCCGCTGTTGACGCTGTCCCGGCAGATACTGAATCGGTTGAGACGGCACCTGTGGACATTGAACCGGTGCCACCGGTTTGGACGGCTCCCTTCGCAAACTATTCGGTGCTTGTCGGCAGCTATATCCGGCTCACAGATGCCGAGGACCGCCGCAGGTTGCTGTCCAGGGATGGTGGCCTGTTCTACGTGTCGCCAACGCCAGTTCGGGAGCGCGTTTACTACCGCGTCTTCGCTGGCGTGTATGAAGACAGGATGGATGCGCTGGCCGCGATGGAGTTGCTGGTAGCCGACGGCCGCAAGAAGGCTCCCAAACTCTGGGACGTCCGCCCCGTGCGTCTAGCCTACGACCTTGGTACGTTCGATTCGCTGGATGGCGCGAACAATCGTGTCGGTGACCTGGGTACTGATGGTATCCCGGCGTATGTACTGCGTGATTCGGCTGAACCACCTTTGTATCGGGTCTTTGCCGGCGCATTTGAGTCGGACGAGGCGGCGATAGCCATGGGGGAGATGCTGGCATCGCACGAACTAGAGGTTGAACTCAACACCAGGTCGGGCGTCGCACCGTGAAGATCAATTCACTTACACTGACCGGATTCAAGTCCTTTGCCGACAAGACGACGGTTGAATTTCACGATGGGATCACCGCCGTCGTGGGTCCGAACGGGTGTGGAAAATCCAATATTTCGGACGCCCTTCGCTGGGTACTTGGAGAGCAGAGGGCCTCTGCGATACGCGGTAGCCGCATGGACGAGGCGATCTTTCACGGCACCGCAAGTCGGAAGCCGATCCACCGGGCAGAGGTCGTACTCCGAATTGCGAACGAGGATGGAATTCTTCCGGTGCCATATCCGGAAGTCGCAATAGGTCGAACAGTTCTCCGGGGCGGTGAAAGCGCCTACGAAATCAACGGACAGACTGTGCGTCTGAGGGACGTGCAGGATTTGTGTCGGGACACCGGTCTCGGAGCAAACGCTTATTCGATCATCGAGGCCCGGATGATCGATGCCATTCTGAGCGACCGGCCGGAAGAGCGTCGGGCCTTGTTTGAAGAAGCGGCCGAAGTGGGTCGCTACAAGGATCGTCGGCGCACGGCGCTTCGCAGGTTGGATCAGGCCCATGCAGATCTTCAGCGCCTCGACGACGTGATTGGCGAGGTAGCCAGCAAAGTCCGGTCCCTGGCTCGCCAGCGGGGACGGGCAACGAAATTTGGTGAATTGCGTGAACGCCGTCTCGTTCTTGAGGTTGCCGTTGCGACGGATACCCTCGATGCCATGGAAGTCCGTCTTCTCGATGCCGAGCGTGCTCTCGAACAAGCCCAGCGAACGAGGCCGGAAGCCGAAGCGGCCCTGGCTCGTGACGAGACCGAAGTTGAGGCTCTTCGCTTGCATCTCGTTGAACGGGAGAGGGAGCGAGGCCAGTTGGCCTCACAACTGGAATCCGTTCGAAATCGTCTCGAGGAAATCGAACGGCAACGACTTCTCACTGACGAGCGCGTGACGGCAGCTCGTTCGCGGATCGAAGCTGTCGGCCTGGAGCACGAGGAGATTGAGCGTCGTCGGGTGCTGGCAGTGGAAGACAAGGACGCCGGCTCGAAGAGCCTGGCCACCCGAGCCGCAGATCTGGTTGAGCTGCGGAAGAAGGAAGCCGACCTGGGTGCGACGGTGGCCGACCTGAGATCTCGTCGCCAGGAATTGGAGCGCGTACAGGCCGAGACCCGGAATGCGCTCACGGCGAAACTGGCGGAAATCGGCACGATCGGTGCAGAGGCCGAGGCGCGGCGCGAGCGGAAGAAAGCACGGACGATAGAGCGAAACCTCCGCGTGACCGAGCGGGCTGAATCGGCTGAATCGGTTCTAGGGCTTGAGTCGGAAGCCCAGGCGGCAGAGGATCGACTGGTGACCGCTCGTGAGGCCCGACAGGCCAATGACCGGCGTCTCGATGAGGCTACCGTGAGTCTTCGTGCGACACGGGATGAGACTCGGGCGCTTCGCGATCGTTTTTCGTCGTTGGAGGGTGAACTCGCTTCCGTGTCGGCCCGCGCAGGCGGACTCGCTGGGATGCTGTCAGCTGGCAAGGATCTGCCCCCCATCGTTGCACGGCTCCAGGCCGATAAGAAACGGGTTCCAGGCGTCCGAGGCGTGCTCGCAGAGTTCATGGATGTGCCGGCCCCTCTTTCCCGCGCAGTCGAGGCACAGCTGGGCTCCTTGCTGTTTGGAGTGGTTGTCGATGACTGGAAGGCTGTACTCGCTGTTCGGTCCTGGCTATCCGGTCGCGACGAGACAGATGGGCTTCTCCTGCTTCCCCTTGATCCGGGCCCGGCTCGTCCCGGAACAGGTGGGTCGCTCAACGACGAGGTAGACACACACGGAGTCGGTGAGGTCTGGGTGCGGGCGTTACTCGCGGATGTCGAGGTATCGGCCGGAGAGGATTTTGGCCCGGCATCGGGCTCCTGGGTTGCCGGAGATGGCAGCGGCCGCGACCGGGTTGGCGCAATTCGTCTTGGCCAGCCTACCGGGGGCAAGGGACTGTTGCGGCGCCGGACAGAGCACAGCGAACTGGAAGAACGTCGCGCCGCGCTTGAGGCCGAGTGTGGCGAGCTGAGAGTGGCCCTCGATGGGTTGGAAACCGATGCACGAATGCTGGCGGAACAAACCGCCACGTTAGATCGGGAAAGGGAATCACTGGCAAGGACCGAACATGAGGCACAAGCCGACGCTGAGGCGACGACGGAGCGTCTTGTCAGGACGAGTCGGCGGATCGAGGAATTGGACAGTTGGATTGAAGATCTCGACGAAAAGCTTTCGTCGGATCCGGAACCTGAGGAAACGGAGGACGTCCCGACGGCGGGTCTGACAACCCGCCGTGCCGAACTCGAAGGCGAGCTGGCAAACCTGGCTGAACAGTTGGTTGAAGCTTCCGGAGCCTGGGAAGCCGAGCGGGACGGGCTTCAGGAGCTGCGACTGCAGGTCGCTCGTTGCGAGGCTGATCACGAAGCGGATTCGGGTCGAGTTGAGCGTGCGGAGACTCAGCTTTCAGAACTTGGCGGACGGCAGACCCGTCTGAATGAGGAAGTTGCTGAACGCCAGGGTACCATCGAACGCGGCAAGGATCAGCTTACCGGGAGCGAAGAAGAACTTGAGCAATTGTTCGGATCCCGTTCTGAACTGGAGACCCAGGTTCGGGATCGCATGGAAGGCCTCGAGGAGCGACGGGCTGAAGTCGAGCGCCGCGAAGCGGCATTGCGTGTGTCCCGGGTGGGCGAGCGAGAAGCTTCGGAGAAGCGGCACGTACTGGAACTTGAGAGAACCGAGCTTCGTGGTAAGAGCGCGGCCGTCCGCGAGCGAATTGAGACGGAGTGGGAGCGTTCGCTCGAGGATCTTCGCAAAGAAGTAGATCCACCAGCGGCTGGGGACCCGGAGAACTGGGCTGACGAACTCATGCAGGTCCGCGGCAAGCTCGGCTCGCTCGGTCCCGTTAACATGCTGGCCGCGGCCGAATGGGAAGAAGAGAAGCAGCGGCTGGACTTCCTGGAAGCTCAGAAGTCGGATCTCATCTCGGCACGTGAGGACCTTCACGACTCAATTCGTCGGATCAATGAGACGGCTTCGACAGCGTTCCATGATGTGTTCAAGGCGGTGCGGGCGAACTTCCGCGAGATATTCGTCACGCTGTTCGAAGGTGGAGAGGCCGACGTATGGCTTGAAAACCCTGATGATCCGCTTGATTCTGCGATTGAGATTTCAGCGAGTCCGCGCGGGAAGCGCACGCAGCGTATCCATCTCCTGTCAGGTGGTGAGAGAACGCTGACCGCGCTCGGGCTGCTGTTGAATATCGAACGCTTCACGGCTATGCTCGAACGATTCAAGCAGGACACTCAGTTTCTCGTCATTACGCATAACGCGCGTACCATCGAAGTTGCGGATTATATCTATGGCGTGACGATGCAGGAGCCTGGAGTGACAACGCTCGTGGCGCTCGATCTAAAGTGTTTGCCGAAGGCTGCCAGGGTGTGAGCGCCCGATTCACGGTCGTTGGTTGTGGGACCGTGGTACCGGAGGCTGCTACAGGTGGTTCCTCCTTCCTGCTGGAAACAGGTTCTGTTGTTGCCCTGCTTGATTGCGGTCCAGGCACAGTGCGGACACTGGCGACTCTGGGGATCGATTGGGCCGGGATCACAGATATCTTCATCACGCACTTTCACACCGATCATGTGGGCGGACTGCCGGGTTTGTTGTTTTCGCTTACCCACGGCCTTCTACCGGACCACCGCACCGAGCCATTAACTGTCTGGGGCCCTGCGGGGACGCAGTCAATGTTCACACACCTGGCAGCAGCGTTCGGCGAGTATGTACTCGATCCCGGATTTCAGGTTCAGGTGATCGAAATCGGAGCGGGCGAGACCCACGAAATCAATGACGGGTTGGTGCTCCGATCTGTTTCCACGCCTCACACTGACGAGATTCTCGCGTTCCGGCTCACATATGAGGATGGTTCCGTCGTCTACTCGGGAGACACCGGGCCGGACATAGACCTGGCCGAATTTGCGAAGGGCAGTGATCTCTTCGTTTGCGAGTGTTCCCTGCCGGACCAACTCGCAGGGGACAATCATCTGTCTCCGTCGGCCGTGGCCCGGTTCGCATCAACGGCGGCTCCCGGCCTGCTGCTTCTCACTCATGTGTATCCGCAGTTTCGGGAAGCGGCTGATGTCATCGGCATGGTGCGCGCCGCAGGCTTCGACGGGCCGCTGGAGATGGGATACGAGGGGTGGAGCCGGCTACTGCCGCTGGGTTTCGCTACAGGTTGATCGATCGATGACGTCGATTGGTCAATTGACGTATGGACCAGATGGGACGATGGGGAGAACGTATTGCGGCCAGTTATCTGCGTGATGCCGGCTGCACAGTTCTAGCGACCAACTGGCGGGCGGGACGATATGAAATCGACATCGTCGTTCGCCAGGACCGGACGATTGCGTTCGTCGAAGTGAAGACCCGGTCTCCCGGACCGCAGGATCCTGCCGAGGCGGTGGACAGGCGGAAGCGAAGGAATCTCCGGCGGGCAGCCGCCAGTTGGATTGCCACCAGGCGTGATTGGGCGGAGGACTACCGCTTTGATGTGATATCCATCCAGCGACGGCCTGATCGACCACCCGTGATTTGTCACGTGCCGGGAGCCTTCACCGCGGACGACGGCTGAGGCCTGGCCGGCGCGTTGCCCGGGTCTCTCGACGCCTGTACGTTCTCGCCGCCCCAGGCCCGTGGGGCTTGAGCTTACGAACCCCGTCAGGACCGTGAAGGTAGCAGCGGTAAGTTCGTGAAGGTCGCCACGGCCAGCCTGGGGTTTTGTGCTGGATCTCAGCCTTTCACGGGTGCTCAGACGGCTTTCCCCTGACGGCGCCGAAGGGTAGCTTGGCCGGCATGTACCGTACCGCTCTAGCTCGCAGCCATCGTCCCCGATGTTTCGCCGAATTGGTAGGCCAGGACCACGTCTCTTCGACGTTGCGTGCTGCCGTCGATTCAGGTCGGGTTGGCCATGCGTACCTGTTCTGCGGCTCGCGGGGAATCGGAAAGACGACGGCCGCTCGCGTGCTGGCGATGGCGCTCAACTGCCCGGATCAAGCTGGCGGAGAACCGTGTGGCGTGTGCGAGTCCTGCGACAGCATCTGGGCTGGCCGCACGACGCTGGATGTGGTCGAGATCGATGCAGCGAGCAACCGGGGCGTCGATGATGCCAGAGATCTCCGGGAGCGCGCCATGTACGCTCCATCGGATGAATCTCGATACAAGGTCTACATCATCGATGAGGCTCACATGCTTACGCGGGAAGCATGGAACGCACTCCTCAAAACCCTCGAAGAACCCCCACCACGGGTGATTTTCGTCTTTGCAACGACGGAACCGGAAAAGATCCGGCAGACGGCGGCGCCCGTCTTGTCTCGGTGTCAGAGGTTTGATTTTCGGCGTGTGTCGGTCGCGGATCTCGTCGGGCATCTTCGGCTGGTTCTCGAGAAGGAAAAAGTCGACGCAGATGAGTCGGCGCTTCTTCCGATTGCTCGCCGGGCTGAAGGCGGCGTACGTGACGCACTTTCTCTGCTGGACCAGGTACTTTCATTTTCCGGTGCCCGCGTAGAGCCGGACGACGTTCGGCGCATGCTCGGACTCGTAGCCGAGGAAAAATATCTGGAGCTGGCGCAAATGGTGGCGAACGGCGATCGGGCGGCGGTCTTCCCGTTCGTTCAGGAGTTGATCGACGAGGGATATGACCTTGGTGAATTTGTGCGCGGGCTGAGTGAAGCCTGGCGTGTGCTCCTGGGGTTGCGGATGGATCCCGATGGTTCCGCATCTGACCTTCTGGAGTCGACACGAACAGCCTTTGCCTCCGCTGCGGAAGGTTTCGCGGAAGAAGACCTGCTGCGCTACTTGATGACAACAGTCGACTTCGAAGCTTCGGGTCGATTTCGCCGGAGCACGCAGCCGCGAATTCAGCTCGAGGCTCTGTTGCTGCGGTTGACCAGCATGACGAGCTTCGTAGAGTTTGCCGATCTTATAACTGTTCTCGAGTCGGGTGATCTGCCGACCCAGGTCGCTGCAAGCAAGGCGGGCCAGGCCCGGCCGAGACCAAAACGAGCTAAGCCGGCTCCGAAACAACCGGCGTCGCCGCCGAAGCAAGAAAATCCGCCGGTAGATCCGGAAACGCCGCCAGCGTCAGAAAAGCCGGTCGTGCCGGAAGTGCCGGAAGTGGCGGCAGTAAAGGAAGTCGCGGCAGTAGAGGAAGTGGCGGCCGCAGAGGAAGTGGAATCGGTTCCTCAACAAGTTCCGGGAGACATCGATCTGCGACAGGCCTGGCACGAGACGATTGCCGCACTGCGAGGCAAGGGTCTGGGTGCCGAGGCGATCGCGCTCAACGCAGCAAAGATAGACGCTACCGGGGAGGGAATAGTGAGTGTGCTCGTCGTTCCTGGCCTCGTTGAAGAAGCAAGGGCCTTCATCGACGATCCAATCCGATCCGGTTCCTTTCGCCGAGAGTTTGCGAGGCGAATTGGTGTGCTTCCGGAGGATCTGACTTTGAGTGTGGAGTCGGCCGGGCGATCCGAACGCCTTACCGCAACCGAAGCAAAGAGACAGCGC
>JBDHMQ010000101.1:0-7452 GCA_039656095.1 Gemmatimonadota bacterium
CTCGACCGATTCGTATAGAGCGGCCACGTGATTGAAATGGGTCACAAGGGCCTGCTCCGGATGCATGCTTTCCCGACGACGGCCGTTCAATTGACGCAAGGCCACTGCAACCTGGGCCACGTCCGGGAGCACGAGCGGAAGCTCGGACAACCTGAGTCGACCCAGCGACACGGACGGATCGACCCTTACCCAACCCCCCTCGACAGCGTGGCTGCTCGACGAGTCCAGTTTGCTACGTTGTCGGGATTCTTCGACGAGCTTTAGTCGATCAGCAGAAATTGCTCCGGCCTCGATCGTCTGGTGCGAGGATATGACATGAACCTGGATCGTCGAAACGCCGCGGTTCTTCAGGATCTCGGAGAATTCTTCCGCCTGCGAGAGGAGAGCATCCGGTGCGGCCAGAATCTCGCAAAATTGACTGAGATCCCGAGTGGATGCGGTGTTCTCGAATTCGAGAGCGGAAACGAAGGCCCGACGTAGCAGAAATACGAGACCGCGCTCGACGCTTCCAGAGACATCGAGGTTGCAGCCGTCAAACTGGATACCGTCATTTGTGATCTGGAGGACCACGCTGCCTGTGTTGCAGTCCCGGAGAGCCTTCTGGACGCTGAGAACGACATCGTCGCGAGCCGGGCTTCTCCGCGGATATGTCACGAAGGCGTGAAGTGCACGCGCAAGAGCAGCTACAAAGCACGTAATCTGTGCTTCGGATACCGGTGCGGCGCGATCTTCATCAAGCGGGAGATAAACCTGATTCCCCGCGATGAACTCGCTGCGCTCCATTTGCCCTGATTCTGGTGGCAAAGTGCCTGCTTTCTTCCGCAATACCGTACTGAATCCAGTCCCAGGACCTCCAGAACCCGAGACATGGTGTGTAAGCGGCCGCTAACCGGGCAGATACCGTGCCTGAGTGCGGATTTCTGAGTCGTTTGAATTCCGGTGTCCATCCTGGAGGTGATCCGCTAGTGTTCGGACCTTCAATCACGCTAGCAGGGGGACCAAGCGATGCTCAAGGAATTCAAGGAATTCGCCGCCAAGGGCAACATGCTCGACATGGCCGTCGGGATAGTTATCGGTGCCGCTTTCGCGACGATCATTACTTCACTTGTGAACGATGTGCTTATGCCGCCCATCGGCCTGTTGCTCGGTGGGGTCGATTTTTCGGATTTGTTCATGGTGTTGCAGGTCGGGGATCCTGCTGCTCCCTATGCAACGCTTGCCGCGGCGAATGAAGCTGGGGCTGTGACAATTGGTTACGGCCAGTTCCTCAACAGCGTCATCACGTTTCTCATCGTAGCGTTTTGTGTGTTTCTGGTGGTCAAGGGATTCAACAAGATGAAACGGGAAGAGGAAGCCGCTACAGAAGCGCCGCCGGAGCCGTCAGCGGAAGAAACATTACTCGGAGAGATCCGCGACCTGCTGCAGGCCAAGGCGTAGCAAAACGGCCGTCCCGAGGATTCCCGGGACGGCCGTTTTCCAGATTCTGCCAGATGAGTCAGTCCAGGACGATTGACGCCTCCAGCGTCCTGTCCACGCGAGCCTTGGTCTCTGCAAGGTGGGCTTTCGTGACACGATCAATGCGACTACGACCCAGCGCTGAACCCAGACGCCGGGATAGTTCGGTCAGTTCCAGTCGAGCCAGCGCCGAAGCGTCTCCAGGAACGGCCCCGGATAAGGCCAGTGAGGCAAGTCGATCCGTATAGATTCGCTGGAGATTGCGCCGGACCGCGTCCGTACTGCGCGCATTTCCACCTGACCCCAGCTCCGTCCACACCGCGCCGGTAAGCGTTCCGAACAACTCCGCGACGGTTTATGCATCGGAACTGCTCTCAGCCAGCGCTTCCTGATCGATCATCCGAGCAAGTCGAGGCGGGGTCATCAGATTAGAGAGTAAACCGCTGTGGATCGACTGCATGTTACCAAGAACGGGAAATTGGAGAATCGTACTTGGTGTTTCGCCCCAGTGACTCCAGCGATTGGGCAGCAACCGATTCAACAAGTCAGCATCGAACTCAAATGCGTCCTTTGCCAACATCGATTCGACGATCAGTTGAACCGCTTCCCGTTGTTTCTCTGCAGTGACTGGTGTGAAGGCGGATCGCTGATCCGGATCTCCCCGGTGGTCTCGAGCCACGTAGGCGCCACCGATGTACTTAATGATCGGCACGGTGGAATTGAACCGCTCAAACATCAAACCGGTTACGGCTCGCCTGAGTCGCTGATACCCGTCGCCATCTTCCAGGATACGGTTCTCGATCGTCGGCAAGATCTTCTCGACGACCTGGGCGCGGCTCCTGGCGTAAGCAAGATGGTCGGAGCCGAGTTCCCAGGCGCTGCTCAACGGATCGACGGCGAATGCGCCCAGCCAGTTGTCTTCATCCGTGCCGTAGGTGTGCATCGGATCAGCCGCCTGAGTCGCAATTTTCTTCAGGCCGTTACGCTCAGCTTCCGGGGAATCGGCTGGCGTACCACTTGTGACGAGAGGTCCGGTCTCGCCCTGCTCGTAGATCGTGGAGTACGCGTATTGAATCGCCCACCGATCGTAACTTCCGGCCGTGACGTTCCAATAGTGCCCCTGATCTTCCGGGTTAACCGCAATGTTTACGGGTGTGTAATCCATTACCGATAGGCTCACGCCGTTTCGACCCGTGAATTCCTTGTCGTGCAATCGCTCGGTGGGTACGCCCGACGAGCTCTTGAAGTTGTGTCGCAGGCCGAGGACGTGTCCTACTTCGTGGAGAACGAGGTCGATTATCGCATCGCCGATGTACTCCTCAGGTACGTCGTCGCCCGGATCCAGAACGCCAAGGCCCAGGAGCGCAGCATGCTGGAAGCCCAGTTGGTGTGCTTTACCGACTTCCGCATAACACAGGTGCGCCACCTGCCACGGATCCAGATCCAGCATCTGCGAATCAAGTTGCTGTCGGGTCCGGATGAGTGCCGCGAGATCACTGGTGGGGGCACCTGCAACATCACCCGGGTTGGCGAGTCGCTGGTAATTCCATAGCCAACCACTCATGAATACGGACGAGAGTAGAACATCGCCGTTCAGTTGCTCACCCGTGCGAGGGTCTGACTGAGACGGTCCGATGGCATATCCCATTTGATGGGCGGCGGTCCAACGGACGGCCGAGTACCGGATGTCCTCTGCGTTCCAGTCCGGGTCATCGGGTGCATCGCGTGCCACGACGGCATTGATGAAGCCAGCCGACTCAAATGCATCGCTCCACGCCTCAATCCCGCGTCGAACGTACGGTCGATACTCCATCGGAACACTGCGATCAACGTAGAATACGATGGGCTCCACTGGCTCAGACATTTCGGCCGTCGGGTCCTTCTTTTCCAGTCGCCAGCGCCGCACGATACGCTCGTACAGTGTCGCTTCCTGGTCGCGCGAGAAATTTTTCCGGGCGTCGAGGAAGAATCCAACCCGGTCATCCGCGTACCGAACGGGCATCGGATCTTCGGGCAGAGCAAACAGCGAGTATCGGATGCCAATGGGTACAGATCTGGCATCAGGAATTCCCTCGCCCCCGAAACTAGGACGTTCGCCCGACTTGTAGGTAAGCATGGCGTCTATTTCGACGTTCAGCGGAAAACCCAGTATGCCGTCCACGTAGCTCCGGTCGCTATCCAGGCTTGCAGCGTGGTCATTGTAATAAGGGCGCAGTCGCTGACCGAACTGCGCGTAATCCGAGATGAGGAACTTCGTAATATCAACGAGTACATTTTCGGTGGAGTCATGCTCACTCTCGATGTCCCAGGCAGCCACGATCGAGTGAGCGAGATTGCCCTCGACAGATAGCCGCATCGGCGAATCTTCATCCGCCGTAAATCTGGTATTTCGGTGCTGGAAAATGATCTTGTCGCCGACGCGCTGGAGGCGCATCAACTGCGCACCCGAGAGAGGCAGACCTTGATGGACATTGAATACACCGGCACCGCGACTGATATGCATGATCATACCAAAGTCCTTGTCCAGCATAGACTCAGGCACCTCTAGATAAACCGTATTGTCACGTTTGCGATGCAGGGTGAAGAACCCGTCAGTCGCTTCTGTGTCCTTAAGAACATCGGCCCAGGGCTCGAAGGGCTCGTCATCCTTGTCGGCCTTCGAATCGCCGCCTGCGCGCGGATCCGTCTCCACGTTGGCCGTCGCGCAGCCAATCATCGCAAACAGGCCCATGAACGCCAGCATCATTCCCCACCTTTTGACTCGCATCGTCTCCCATCCGTCTGAGGTTCACTGCCTCTCCTGCGCGGATGCTAGGCGGCGTTCGGGGTAGAGGCAACCAGCGGTCATTTCCGCAGAGTGGAACGTCGAACCGTTGTTCGGCGTTGTGGAGGCATGAGCAGCCAATCCACGATTATCCGTATCACGCATCGCCCCTCAGGAACCGTCCTTGCCGAGGGACCTAAGGGTTGGGGCATGACGCCCTTTGAGGGCAACATCTATATCGGACGCAAGCATATGCGCACCGATGCGTTCAGACCGAACTACATTCCCGGCCTGTGTCTGTACAAATTCTTGTACGTCTGGATGGATCTGCGGCTGCCGGGTGAGAAACCCGCCCGGGCGGCTGGCTGGATGTACTGGCTACCCAACCCGCTGTTACCGTTTATCGCTTTCCGAGTGGCCGTTCCACGTCACCACCCGGACATTGCAGTCGACGAGATTGTCGCATCGTTGTAGTGCAGCCGGAAGCCGCGACTCAG
This sequence comes from Gemmatimonadota bacterium, assembly GCA_039656095.1. Classification (GTDB taxonomy): domain Bacteria; phylum Gemmatimonadota; class Gemmatimonadetes; order Palauibacterales; family Palauibacteraceae; genus JARFPW01. Next base: position 4,717 of record JBDHMQ010000101.1, read on the forward strand.
CCTCCCACGCGTTCAGATGCGTAAAGTGACGGGATACGACTTGCCCGGAATATGTACAGACCGTCGAGTCCCGTCAGATCGAAGGTCTCCACGCCGGCAGCGTTGACCTCGACGACCTTCCCTTCGGTCCCAAACGAAACGAGTGCTCCGTCCGTACCCACGACTTCTGTGCTGCCGCCGGTGAACGTAAACGCCCCTTCGTCTGTGATGAATTCCAAGACCCTGGTAGCGACCATGGACTGTTTATCGAGCGAATAGCGGACCAGCCGGCTCGGAGCCACCGTGCCATTGTCGAATAGCTGAATGAGTCCGGGTCCGACAACCCTGACTCCATGCGGCCGCTCGAAGGCGCGAGTGTCATCAATAACAGTGAACTGGCTGGCAATTCCTCCAAGGCGCCAGATTACGTCGCCGGTCGTTACGTCAATCTTTGTCACCTCGTTCAGACTCCGCCACGACATGAGCACGTTGCCATCAGTATCAATCTCGATGGAATTGCCGTGCGTGATGTTCACCTGTGAAACTCCGACGAACACGGACTGATCTATGTCGTCGAGGCTGAAGTGGTCGGCGGTGTTGAACTCGAATTCGAGGCTTCCATCCGCACCGATGTGCTGCAGAACCGTCCACGTTACCTCCCCGGTCGCGTTTCCACCCCGCGACGAGAGGTCGGCTGCTACGACGAAATCACAAGCGACCCAATATCCACCGTCGGCCAGCACCCGGATCTCGTGAAACCTGGTGTCACGACCTACACATCCCAACGTGCCTGTCTCTTCTCCGAGTTCGTTGAGCTTCCGGTGGATCTTCAGGTGGTCGGCTATCCCGCTCAAAGTGTATTCGCCATTCGGATGTGACTTGAAGCTGCTCAGAACACCGAAGAGCGACCCGTCCGGATCACCGACGTACCAGCGAATTCGCCCATCGTTATCGATGATGACCCCGCCCGGTGGATGCGCGAGCAGAATGTAGCCCTCTTCGGCCGGCGTCCCGACGGGAGTAACCGTGGGTAGCCAGGTCGGTAATGTACCGGTGACGAACGAAAGGGTCTCGCCGAGTTCTGTGACCCCGTCCACGGTGACCAGGACGTCGATCTCATACGTCTTGTCCGCAAGCATGCCTAAGGCGGCAGGCCGGGCCACATTTCCATCAAACGCGTAGGGTGGCGATAGCAGGTCGGGCTCGCCGGGTGTCCGCATACGCACTGAAGCCGCATCGAATCCTGTAGCATTCACGGTGATAACGGCGCTCAACACGTTAGCTGGGCCAGGTGCCACCGAGCTCCCCATAGCGACCAGAACCGGAAATCGTCATCAAAGAAAACTCACTCCGTAGAGTTGCAGGGTCGTCGTCGCCGTTACAGGCGCCGTCTTCGTGCCGGAATATATTCAAAAACACAATTGCAGGCAGGTAAGTTCTCGGAAGCACCTCATGCCATGGAGAATCTTGCTCGGCTCAACTTCCGGTGCGTTCAGATGCGTAAAGTGACGGGATACGACTTGCCCGGAATATGTACAGACCGTCGAGTCCCGTCAGATCGAATGTCTCCACACCAGCCGCGTTTGTCTCCACGACCTTTCCGGCAGGTCCGAACGAGACAAGCGCCCCATCGGTTCCCACAAGTTCGGTGCTGCCACCAATCAGGGTAAACGATCCCTCAACTGTAACAAACTCCACTGTTCGTGTAGCAGTCATTGTCTGTTCGTTGATCGAATAGCGGACGAACCGGCTTGGCGCCACTGTGCCATTGTCCAGAAGCTGAATCAGCCCGGGCCCGACGACTCTGAGTCCATGAGGTCGCTGAAACGCGCGCGTGTCGTCGACGACTGTGAACTGGTTCGCCACCCCACCCAAACGCCAGATTACGCCACCTGTCGATCCGCTGATTTTCGTGACTTCGTCCAGGCTCCGCCATGATACGATTACGTCACCGCCTGTATCCAGCGCGATTGCATTCCCATGCGTGATGTTGACGACCGTGGATCCGACAAATGCACTCTGATCGATGTCGTCGAGGCTGAAGTGATCGGCTGAATTGAATTCGAATTCAAGAACGCCATCGGCACTGATTCGCTGGAGCACTGTCCAGTCAACGATTCCGTTAAGATCTCCGCCGCGCGACGAAAGGTCGGTGGGGACAGGATTCTGGCACAACGCCCAATAGCTTCCATCGGCCAGCACACGGATCTCATGGAATCGCATATCGCGATTCGCACACGCCATGATGCGGACTACCTCTCCCAGCTCATTAAGAGCCCGGTACTCGCGAACCGGATCGTTCAGGCCAATCAGCGTGTACTCGCCGTTCGGATGCGACATGAAGCTGTTCAGTGTTGGGTCGGGTTCGGTTAAGTACCAACGCACCTGGCCGAGATTGTCCACGATAACTGGACCGCCGGGATGCGAGAGTGCAATGTAGCCCTCTTCACCCGGTGTCCCGACCGGTGTAATCGTGGGTAGCCAGGTCGGTAATGTACCGGTGACGAACGAAAGGGTCTCGCCGAGTTCCGTGACACCGCTTACGGTGACCAGGACGTCGATCTCATACGTCTTGTCCGCAAGCATGCCTAAGGCGGCAGGCCGGGCCACATCTGCATCAAAAGCGTAGGGCGGCGATAGCAAGTCGGGCTCGCCGGGTGTCCGCATACGCACTGAAGCCGCATCGAATCCTGTAGCATTCACGGTGATAACGGCGCTCAACACGTTAGCTGGGCCAGGTGCCACCGAGCTCCCCAT
>JBDHMQ010000102.1:0-6805 GCA_039656095.1 Gemmatimonadota bacterium
ACCTCAACGGCCTAGGCGCCAGGGGGAAGTCATGCTTCAATTGTTCAAGGCTCTACTACAGGACGAATCCGGTCAGGACCTGGCTGAGTACGCCATCCTGATCGGGCTGATCGCCCTTGCGGTGATCGTTGCAGTCGGTCTGCTGGGAACGACGATTTCGAACATCTTCAGCGACATCGGCAACACGCTGTCAGGTGCGGGAATCCCGACTAGCGGCAGCTAAGCAGCAAAGAAATTTGCGGATGCGGGTCCGTCCGGGAGACTGGACGGGCCCAGAACCGCCGAGTGCGCTGGTGCCCGGCACGCGAGGCGGCCACATTTGATCATTGGACGAGTCACCCGAGGACTGTCTGTGGATCTCAATGCTGTAGGTAGTATTGGTTTGGTGATGATGGTGGGGATCGCTGCGGCGACCGATGTCGGATTTCGGAGGATTCCGAATGTTCTGACAGTCACTGGATTCTTGTTCGCCCTGCTGTTGCATGGGCTGACCGGATCCGGGGCGCTGCTCGGTGGTCTCCTGGGAGCCGCTCTTGGCTTCGCTCTGTCATTTCCCATGTTCGCCGGTGGCGGAATGGGCGGGGGCGACGTAAAGCTGCTCACAGCGACGGGCGCATTTCTTGGCCCTGGTCGATTCATTGTCGCTTTTCTTGCTACAGCAATCATTGGTGCGGTAATGGCGTTAATCGCTGCAGCCCGCCAACGAGCTCTCACCAGTACCCTCCTCGGAATGCGGGACCTGGCCGTCGGAACGGCTCAGCGTGCGGTCCTGTCATCGGCCGGAACTGAATTGCCCACGCTGGATAAGCCGGGTGCAGTTCGGATCCCCTACGGTGTTGCAATTGCCGCCGGGGCATTGATCGGCCTTCTGTACTGACGCTATACGACGTACCGACAATTTGAGTGACGCACCGACATACAGGCGGCGAGTAACCTCGCGCCTGACTGCCGGCCTGGTCCGTTCGCGATGTGCAGGCGAGCGAACCTAAGCAGAAACCGAGGAAAGGCAGGGTAACTGGTCATGCGAAGCAGACGGCTCATCATTGTTCTGGTCCTGGCTCTCGCCTCCGGCCTGATCGCAGGTTGGTTGGCGCTAGGGATCTTACGCACGCCCGACGGGCCTGGCCCGCTTCAGACAGCGGCACCGCCCACAGAGATCGTCGTGGCAGCGAGAGACCTGCCGCTCGGCCGCGTGCTGACTGTGGAAGACGTGAAACTCATCGGATGGCCAACTCAGGCCACGCCGGAGAACGTCAGCACCTCTGTAGAGGAAGTACTGGGACGAGGTCTAATCACACCGGTTGTCCTCAACGAGCCTTTGCTGTCTGGAAAGATGGCGCTGAAGGAAGCCGGCGGTGGATTGCCGATCGTCATCCCGGAAGGCATGCTCGCCATTAGTGTGCGAGTTGACGAAGTGATTCAAGTCGCTGGGTTTGTGCTGCCGGGAACACGAGTCGACGTTTTCCTCACAATCGATGAGCCTGAGGACAACCCGATCACAAAGTTGATCCTGCAGAATGTTCCGGTACTGACAGCAAATCAGATCGTCCAGATGACGGAGGACGGAGAACCTGCTACGGCTACTGTCGTGACCGTGCTTGTTAGTCCACAAGACGCTGAACGGTTAGTCCTGGCATCAACCAGGGGCCGCATTCAGCTCGGCCTGCGAAACACACTCGATCTGGATAGCACTACGACAACCGGTGTGCGAGTACCGAATCTGCTTCCGGGAGCACCAAGACGCACTACGCGTCGAAATGTCCCGACAACTACACGTTCGACAGGAATTGAAATCTACCGCGGTGCGGACGTGACCACTGAAAGTGTCGAAGGGGGCTCATAATGGGCAGCATGAAATATGTTGGGCGCCTCCCGGCGCAAGTCGCAATGCGCACTGGTCTTGCTAGTCTGTTGCTGGTACTGGCCGTGGTTAGCCCGGCCGCAGCGCAGAACTCGGCAGGCGATATCAATCTGGCAACCGGTGGTTCTAACGTACTTGAAACGCCGGCCAGCGTTACTCGAATCGCAATCGCTGATCCGTCCATTATTGACGTTCTTCCCGTCACGTCAAGGGAAATCGTCATCAACGGAAAGGCCGCGGGGACCACGAGCCTCCTGATCTGGGATGCTGCAGGGACTCGAACCTGGTACAACGTCAAAGTTTCTCCGGACGCTGCCAATCTCGAGGCAGATCTGCGGCGGTTATTCCCCGACGAAGATGTTTCTGTTGCCGCAACTGGCAAGTCAGTCATTCTTACTGGGTCCGTATCGAACTCAGGGGTGGCTGCTCGGATGATACAGATCGCGGAGGCAAGCCTTGGTTCGCCCGATCAAATCATCAACGAAATGCACCTGCCCCGGCCGGGCCAGGTGTTGCTGAAAGTTCGGTTTGCAGAGGTCAGTCGTAGCGCCCTCGAGCGGACAGGTATCAACTTGCTCTATGCGGGTCCAGACGGACGCGTGATTGGCACAACTGCCGGGCGCCCGGGACCGTTTGGCGGCACGACGCAGCAGCTGACCACTAACCTGTCCGATGCGATTAATTTGTTCCTCTTCGATCCGGACATGGACCTGACGGCATTCATTCAAGCGCTCGAGTCAAACGGGGTTTTCCGGTCACTGGCGGAGCCCAATCTGCTGGCCGCTGACGGTGTCGAAGCCTCATTCCTGGCGGGCGGCGAGTTCCCCTATCCTGTGGTTCAGGGTGGGAGTAGCTCGGGTTCTGTTTCGATCGTGTTCAAGGAATTCGGTGTGAAGCTCGATTTCACGCCGCACATTCGGCCGGGCGGAAACATCCGACTGAAGGTCGCCCCGGAGGTGTCGAGTCTCGACTTCTCGAATGGACTGCAGATTGGTGGATTCAGTATTCCGTCAATTCTGTCGCGAAAGGCGAGCACCGAAGTGGATCTCGCCGACGGGCAGACATTTGCCATCGCCGGTCTTATCGACAACAGCATGATCACGGACTACGACAAGATACCGCTGCTGGGTGACATACCCATCCTTGGAGCCCTGTTTCGGTCAAAGGAAATTAGACAGAATCGTAGTGAACTTATGGTTCTCGTCACCCCGGTAATCGTTTATCCAGCGGATGAGGCGCCTTCATTGCCAACGGGTGAGCCCGAGACCTGGAATTGGGAAAAGCACATGGATGGCCCCATGCCTGCATCAGGTGAGGAGGGTCGTCAGCACGAGATACAGCCGGCCCGGGATGACGGCGCGTCGAACGATGACGATTCCTGACCCTGACACGCTAACGGAGACCGACACGAGCCATGGATAACGAGACAATCAAGAGCGCCATCATCTGCACGGATCCCGATGTACGGAATCTGGTCGCAAAGGTGATCGCCGAGGACGATCTGGGGATCGAAGTAGGTCTCGAGGTTGTCGTTCCGTTCCATGAGATCAACGACTCGCATCTCGAGCAGCTCCGACAGTTAAATCCGGAGTTGATCTTCCTCGACGTGGGCGATGACCCGGTCATGGGTCTCAAATTCGCTCAATTTCTCGTCGAGGGAGCCCCGAACAAGCGAGTCATCGGTATGGGCGAAACACTATCGCCCGAACTGTTGATGCAAGCCATGCAAGCGGGGGTCACCGAGTATCTACCCGCACCGATAACCGTGGAGAAGGTCCAAGAGTCGATTGATCGCCTGGCCCGGAAATTCGGTCACAAGGGCGGGGATGAACGACGTGAACCCGGCAAGCTCTACGCTTTCTTCAGCCCGAAGGGTGGCGGAGGATCGACATCTGTCGCTACGAACACCGCAGTGGCCCTGCATGTCCTGACCCGGCGACGCGTTCTGCTCGTCGACTTGGACCTTGAGTTGGGTGAGACAGCCCTGCTGCTTGGCGTTGAGCCGCGCTTCAGCTTTGTCGATCTGGTGCGGAACTTCCATCGCGTGGATGCGGGGCTCCTGGCCTCGTACATAGAGAGACACGAGTCCGGGGTTGAGTTGCTCTCGGCACCGTTCCATCCGGCGAAGGCCGAAACAGTGACGGGCGATCAGATCAGGCAGATCCTGCATTTCCTCAAGCAGCACTATGACTACGTGATCGTAGATAGTTCGAAATCGTTCACGGCTCCGACACTCGCAACATTTGAGCAGGCTGATGCCGTGTTCTTGGTGACGAATGTCAACCTCCCGTCATTGCGCAACATCACGCGGTGCCTACCGCTGCTGGAACGTATGGGCTCCGTAAAGGACGACGATTGGCTGCGAATTCTTGTAAATCGCTATCAGCCGAGTGATCCGATCACGCTGAAGGAAATCGAGAAGACTCTGGGAATTCCAGTTTTCTGGACGTTGAGTAACGATTTCGAAGCAGTGATGAATTCGATCAACCAGGGGAAGCCAATCGTCCTGCAGGACAAGTCCCCGTATGCCAGGGATCTGAAGGATTTCGTTTCTGCACTCAGCGGCGTATCACAGCCCGCCGAAGGCGGCAAAGGTCTACTCAATAACATAGGCCGACCCTTGAAGAAGATCTTCAACCGGAGTGACGCGTCATGAACGAATTCGCCGGTGCAAACACTCCGGATGATGCGGATGGAGGTCCGACCTGGATGGCCGACCCGAATGCACAGCAGCAAGTGACGGGACAACCCATAAGCTCTGCGAGCGACCTGCAGGAAATCAAGGGACGCATTCATCGCCAACTGCTGGATCGTCTCAATCTGGCCAGCATTGACTCGCTAGCCCGCGAAGAGGTTGTGGGCGAAATCCGTAAAGTCGTTCACGATCTTCTCACGCGAGAATCTGTGCCGCTAAATCTGGACGAACGGGAAGATTTGGTCGAGCAGGTTCTAGACGAGATTTTTGGCCTTGGTCCGATAGAGCCGCTTCTCAAAGATCCGACCATCTCCGACATTCTTGTCAACACGTATTGTCAGGTCTACATCGAGCGAAACGGAAAGCTTGAGCCTACCGATGTTCGGTTTAAGGATGACCGACATCTGCTTCAGATTATTGATCGCATCGTTTCAGCTGTTGGCCGCCGAATCGACGATTCGTCTCCAATGGTGGATGCTCGTCTCGCTGACGGGTCGCGTGTAAATGCGATTATTCCTCCGCTCGCGATCGACGGACCACATATGTCGATCCGTAAATTCAAGCGCGACGTTTTGTCCGCTCCCGACCTCATGCGAACCGGGAGCATGACTCCCGCGATGCTTGAGCTTCTCCAGGGTGTGGTCAAGGCGCGTCTGAATATCCTGATCAGCGGAGGTACGGGCGCCGGCAAAACCACTCTGCTCAATGTTCTCTCAGAATCAATTCCGGCGAACGAACGCATCGTTACGATTGAAGACTCAGCTGAGCTTCAGCTACGCCAGCCTCACGCGGTGCGGTTGGAAACGCGCACAGCAAATGTTGAGGGGACCGGGGCTGTCACCCAGCGACTCTTGCTGATCAATTCACTTCGAATGAGACCCGACCGCATCATCATGGGTGAGTGCCGTGGCGCAGAGGCGGTTGATATGCTCCAGGCAATGAACACGGGGCATGACGGATCACTGACCACACTCCATGCGAACACTCCCAGAGACGCTCTCGCACGTCTGGAAACCATGATTTCAATGGCCGGGCTCAACCTGCCTGAAAAGGGCATGCGACAGCAGATCGCCAGTGCGATCGACGTCATTATCCAGGTCGGGCGCCTGACGGATGGCCGGCGGAAGATCCAATCGATCTCCGAGATCACCGGCATGGAGGGAGACGTTATCACGATGCAGGACATATTCGTGTTCGACCAGGAAGGCGTCGACGAACAGGGACAGGTACTCGGGAAATTCCGGGCCACGGGCATTCGTCCGAAGTTTACGGACCGACTGCACGCCTACGGCATCGAGCTTCCTGTTTCTCTGTTCTCCAACCTCGGCTGAGCGGAGACTGAGCAATGCTTGACTTCCTGTCACCAAACTGGGTCCCGGCGCTGCTGGTATTTTTCGCCGCTGGTCTTGGCGTTCTTTCGATAGCTTTTCTGCTTCGCGAATCGACGATCTCAGAAATAACCTGGCTGGAACCAATAGTTCAGGCGCTCCCCCAGCTCGGCGATCTCAGGCTGCTTCTCGAGCAGGCGAATATAGGGTGGAGCGCAGGCACATTCCTGGCCCTAACGCTCGGAATGGCCTTTTCAGTGGGCGCAAGCATCTACGTACTTACTGGGAACTTCCTGTACTTCATTATGGCCGGGGTTCTGGGAGCGTTTGGTCCGCTTCAGTACGTCAAACGCAAGAAGCGCCGTCGGGTGGAGGCCTTCGAAGAGGGATTTCCGGAGGCAATCGATCTACTGGCTCGATCGATACGCGCCGGTCACGCCTTTGCTACGGGCCTCAAGGTAGTCGCCGAGGAAGCACAGGAACCGGTCAAGTCAGAATTCCGACATGTTTTTGAAGAGCAGAAGTTTGGTCTTCCTCTTGAGGAATCACTGTTGGGGCTGGGTGACAGAATCGACCTGGTCGACATTCGGATCTTCGTCACCGCCATTCTCGTGCAGCGGGATGTAGGTGGAAACCTCGCAGAAATTCTGGACAAAATCAGCTACACGATTCGCGAGCGCTTCATGATTCGGCGGCAGATACGAGTCTACACTGCCCAGGGCCGGATGACCGGATACTTGCTGGCGGCCCTACCCCTCATCATGGGATTCCTAATCTGGATGCTGAATTCCGAGTATATGAGCATTCTGTTTTCTGAGCCGATTGGACGACTCATGATCGCGGCCGCGGTCGTTCTCCAGATCATCGGGTTCTTCGTTATCAGCCGCATTGTGGATATCGAAATCTAATGCTGATCCTCGT
>JBDHMQ010000103.1:0-9596 GCA_039656095.1 Gemmatimonadota bacterium
GCGGCAAGCTGCTCGCGGAACTCGGTATACGTAAGCTCCTTCTCGGGCTCACGAGTCGTGCCCATCAGCTCATAAATCGCGAGCGGTATGAGAAAAATTAAAACCCAGAATGACGCCGCCCGGAGGTACCGGCCTGCGCTCGGGGTTGGGCGCTTCTCTTCATTAGAATTCATCGACTGCCTTATGCTAAGTCAGAGGCTCGCCACAAACGGCAGGTGACGAAAGTCCTCGGCGTGATCAAGTCCGTATCCAACTAAGAATTCCGGTGGCGCGTCGAAACCCGTCCACAGCGGCTCCAGAGTAAGGTCCGTTGCCAGGTGCTTGTGCAACAGAGCGCACAATTCCAGAGACGCCGGTCTCCTTTTTTCGAGTGCTTCGTAAAGCCGGTTTATCGTGTTGCCGCTGTCCACGATGTCTTCGACCAGAAGAACGTGCCGGCCTTCGATCGGTGCCATCGGATCGTATAGGAGTTTAACATTTCCAGACGAAGTTGTTCCCGATCCATAGCTCGACGCAACGATGAAATCAACATGGAGCGGTCGATTTATCGCCCGTACGAGGTCGCTCAGAAAAATGAACGACCCCTTGAGCAGACCGAGAACAAGCAGGTCCTCGTCCGGTGGATAATACTGAGTGATCTCCTCCGCTATCTGGCGAACACGGTCTGCAATCATGTCGGCCGAGTATACGATTCGCTTTGGTTCATGTCCGACGGCTTCGACCAACCAGTGTCCTGGTGTCAACTCAGGCATCTTCGATCTCGATTACGAGTTCTGTGTTTTGCGCCGCGGCATAATCGGCACATAGAGAAAGGCCCGGAATCCACAATACGTTCCCCTGGCAATCTGTCACGATCGGAATCGAATGCCGGAGGGAAACCGGAACTCTTGCTTCGCCGAACACGCGTTTCAGCTTGCGTGATCCGGCCGGCAGACGGATGCGGTCCCCCGCCTCCCATCCCCGGATCGTAAGGGGATAATGGTCTCGTGGTACGAACAGAGCAACGCGCTCGGCTCCACGGTGCGGGGGAACTTCAACTCCCCAACGAATTCGGTAGACCCGTGTGCAAAGCCGCAGCGTCGCCTTTCCAGATATGATCCCCGGAATCGCCAGCCGATCGGACCGTCGTGGCCTGGCCTCTGCTGACCGAACAACAAACCTGTCGAATTCACGCTCAATTCGGAGCCCGCCCCCAAGGTCGAACCCCTGTCCACTGCGCAACGAACCAATGTCCTTCGCCGCACTCAGCACGGCTCCACGAGTAAGCCTCACATCGCGCTTGCGAGCCGTGAGCCGAAGCATCTCAGCCCGCACAGGCACCGGCCACCAGAGCACTGCCTTACGGTTGAATCCGTCAGGATCTCCGCAAGAAGCGGCGGCTAGCGCCATTTCGACGACGCGACGCGACCTCGACTCAACGGCTTCCGCAGCAGAACGAATAGCCAGCAATTGATCCCGCACATCAAATCCGCCATGCTGTTCGAGCGCCGGGAGCAATTGGTGCCGAATTCGATTGCGCGCCCAACGGATATCCACGTTTGAGGGGTCTTCTATTGCCTCATGTCCGGCCAGCTTCAGCCATTCCCGAATCTCGTCTGCCCTGAACGACAACAGGGGGCGAACAATCCTTCCACGTCGTTCTGGAATTCCAACGAGTCCGCGATTTCCGGTACCCCTCAACAGCCGAAACAAGACGGTCTCAGCCTGATCGTCGAGGTTGTGGCCCGTTACGATTCGATCCGCACCGATCTCAGTTGCGACGCCGTCTAACCAGGTGTAGCGGGCCCTGCGCATAGGATCATGAGCCGCTCGCAGCTCGCCTTCCGGCTGGCCGATATGCAGACGCATACCGAGCTCCCGCATACGGGCATGAAGCGCCTCCGCCTCTCGGGCACTATCCGGCCGCATACCGTGGTCAAAGTGGGCCGCCTGAACGTCCCAGTTGTGAGATCCGGATAGGTGGGCCAAAAGGTGAACCAGCGCGGTTGAGTCCGGTCCTCCGGAGTACGCGACAAGAATTCGGCTACCGGCGGGAAGCAGATCCGGCTGCGCTTGCAATTGCTCGCTCAGCCGTCGAGGAAGGTCGGTCAGCGCTTTGGTGTCAGGCCCCCGGGCCTGCCTTGTGCTGTTGGGATCCGTCAATTCGATCACGCCAGGTTCCGGCGTTTCGGAAATACTCAAGAGTCTGCGGAACAGAAACTTCGATCGATGACGAATCCGTTGTCGTCGATTCGGAGCCGGACTTGCTGCCTGCATCAGATGGTTTTGCTCCCACAGCGCTTCGTTTTTCATCAATCGTGAGGGCTCGATTTCTGCCCGACACATAAATGTCGAGCGCGCGGCGCCAGTCGGCCGTCATACCTCCATGACCTCTGTCTCTTTGCGACTCAGGAGCTCGTCGAGTTTGCTGATATGTTCGTTCGTGAGATCCTGTAACGCATCGAGCTCGCGGCGCATTTCGTCTTCGCCGATCTCACCGTCTTTCTTTTCGCGCTCAATCTCTGACTTCGCTTTGTGTCGAGCGTGCCTGACAGCGACTCTGCCTTCTTCCGCCATTCGATGAAGCAACTTCACCATCTCCCGCCTCCGCTCCTCGTTCAGGGCCGGAATCGCGACACGGATCAGATTTCCATCAACACTGGGGTTCAGACCCAGGTCGGCTGTCTGTATTGCTTTCGCAACGGTTTCAATCAGCGACGTATCCCAAGGCTGGACAACGATCATCTGCGCTTCCGGAGCTGTAACGGTCGCGGTTTGTTTCAGCGGCATGACCGATCCGTATGCCGGCACCTGGACAGAATCAAGCAACGCCGGGCTGGCCTTCCCTGTGCGCACACCCGAGAACTCACGCCCGATCGCTTCGAGATTTCGATCCATCTGGTGTGAAGCTTCTTTTAATACCGCGCTACTCATCTCACTGCCTCTCAGGTTACGAGCGTGCCGATCCGTTCACCGCGCAAGGCGGACAGGATGGACCCCTTATCCCGAATGTTCAACACTATAACAGGAAGATGGTTTTCGCGGCACAAGGAAATTGCTGCCGCGTCCATCACACCCAGGTCGTTGTTGAGGATGTCGCGATAGGTAAGATCGGTGAGCAACTTGGCGTCGGGGTCTTTGTCGGGATCGGCCGTATATACGCCATCAACCTTCGTCGCCTTGAGAATGACGTCCGCTTCCATCTCGATTGCCCGCAGAACGGCAGCGGTATCGGTCGTGAAATAGGGATTGCCAGTTCCTCCGGCGAACAGGACTACGCGGCCCTTTTCAATATGCCTCAAGGCTCGACGTCGGATATAAGGCTCCGCCAACTGTTCCATGCGGATGGCCGTCATCACACGTGTCTCGACACCCGACTGCTCCAGGGCATCCTGAAGAGCCAGAGCATTGATCACCGTCGCAAGCATGCCCATATAATCGGCAGACACCCGATCCATGCCCTGCTGACTGGCCACGGTCCCTCGCACGATGTTGCCACCGCCTACCACGAGTCCCAGGTGCACGCCGGCAGCGTGAACAGCCCCGATTTCTTCAATCAGGGACTTAACCACGGCGGGCTCGATTCCAAACCCCCGCTCGCCGGCGAGAGACTCGCCGGAGAGCTTCACCAGGGCCCGCGGATACTTCAGGTCGGCCATGCCGCCCCCTGCTTCCGCTTGGTTATTCGCCGATCTGGAATCGGACGAATCGCCGCACCGCAAGGCCGTCAATCGCCGCACCGCAAGGCCGTCGGCCCTTTGGTGCAGCATCTGTTCGACCGTGACGTCCGAGTCTTTCACGAACGCCTGCTGACCGAGGACGCTCTGCTGATAGAACTTCCGCATACGCCCCTCGACAATCTTCTCGATGATCGCTTCCGGCTTACCTTCTTCTTTCGCTTGCGCGATATGTATCTGACGCTCGCGTTCACTGTCCTCCGCAGGAATGTCGTCCGCAGATACGGCAGCCGGATTCACCGCTGCAACATGCATCGCCACATCGCGAGCAGCGTCCTCCTGCCCTTCCGCACCCGTCAGCTCAACAAGCACGCCAATCTTGCCGCCGAAATGCACATAGGCCGCAGCACTGGATCCCGCTGCGGGCTCGTATCGCACAACCCTGCTGATGCCGATGTTCTCGCCGATCTTCGAACGAAGGTCGGTCAATTCGTCACCAAATGCCTTAAAGGACTCCTGGGCCAGCAATTCTTCGCCACTCATCACCTGACCGTCAGACAGGTCCGAGGTCAGGACCTGTTTTGCAAGTCGAGCCGAAAAGTCCAGAAACTCTTCATTGAGTGCTACAAAATCAGTCTCGCTGGATACCGTGACCATTGCAAATCCAGCGTCACTCGATTCTACGTGGACTACGCCCTCCGACGCATCTCTCTGAGCCCGCTTCGCGGCTTTTGCTGCGCCCCAGGTACGGAGCAGGTCGATTGCAAGCTCTTCGTCACCGCCCACCTCGAGCAGGGCCTTCTTGCAGTCCATCATTCCTGCGCCCGTCCGGTCCCGCAAGGACTTCACCAACTTCGCTGTAATCGTCGACATTATTATCCGTCCCTCAACTAACAACCAAAAAAAAGGCCACCCCGAGGTGGCCCACCATCGGGTCCGCTTAAGGTGAGCCCCCGTCTTCTTGCTCTTCCTCAACTGCCCCATCTGAATCTTCAACTGGAGCGACAACCGCGACCTCTTCGGCTACGCTGTCTTCTACATCCGCGCTGTCCGCCTCGGGCGCTGCAGGTTCTTCCGATGCTGAAGGTGCCTCAGGCGCTGCAGGTTCTTCCGATGCTGAAGGTGCCTCAGACGCTGCAGATTCCTCCGATGCTGAAGGTGCCTCAGGCGCTGCAGGCTCCTCGCCGCTCTCCGGGCTTCCAGCTTCCTCGTCAGTCGCATGTCGCCGACGTCGAATGAGTTCAGGACGTGGCCGCCGCTTGGGACGCTTCTTCTTGGACCCAGCTGCAGCTTCAGCCTCTCCGACGTCACTCGAATATGTGGTCGCACCACCCTGCTCCTCGCCGCCTTCACCTGCCTCTGGACGCTCTCGGCGAGCCTTCTCAATTTCCTCTGCAATCACTCCCGTAATCAGGGACACCGAACGAATTGCGTCATCGTTACCGGCGATTGGGACCGTCAGATGATCGGGATCGGCGTTCGTATCAGCGATCGCCACCACTGGAATTCCGAGCCGGTTCGCCTCACGCACGGCGATCTCTTCCTTCTTGGCATCGACTATATAGACGAGACCCGGAAGACGATTCATGTCCTTGATACCGGACAGATATCGATCCAGCTTTGCCCGCTCCCGCTCCATCAAGAGCTGCTCCTTCTTCGTGTAGAACTCGAAGGCGCCTTCTTCCATCCCGCGCTCGAGCTCCTTGAGCCGACGGATGTTCTTTTTCATCGTCTGGAAGTTGGTGAGCATCCCTCCGAGCCAGCGCTCCGTGACATAAGAAGCACCCACACGCTCCGCTTCGGCGCGGACGATGTCTTTCACCTGCGTTTTCGTGCAGACGAACAGAATTCCACCACCGCCTCGTACGGTCTCATAGACGAGCTCTCTGGCTCGATTCAGCTCCCGTAGCGTCTTCTTGAGGTCAATAAGATAGATCCCGCCACGCTCGGCGAAAATATATTTGCGCATCTTTGGATTCCACCGATGTGTCTGGTGTCCAAAATGCACACCCGCTTGAAGAAGTTCTTTAAGTCCGACGTCTGCCATGAGATTCCGTGTTCTAGTCGTGATTCGGTTGCGAGACTAACGCTTCGAGAACTGGAAGCGCTTCCTTGCCTTCGGACGACCCGGCTTCTTGCGCTCAACAACCCGCGCATCTCTGGTCAACAATCCGTGCGACCGCAGGGTGCTACGCATCTCTTCGTCCGCTGCTACAATAGCGCGAGCAACGCCAAGCTGAATCGCTCCCGCCTGCCCACTGAGTCCACCGCCGCGAACCCGGACCATTACGGAGAAGCTGTTCTCCTGTCCTGTAACGACAAACGGGCGAGCAATGGCTTCCTGGTGTCTGAGTCCCGGGAAAAAATCATCCAGCGTTCTGCCGTTGATTTTCCAGTCCCCAGTCCCAGGACGAAGATACACACGAGCTACCGATGCTTTGCGGCGCCCTACGGCTTGAGATCCAATCTTATCCGCCAAACTTCCTCCGATGCGTCTTTTTGCGTTACAGCTCTAGCTGTCGCGGTGCCTGTGGCCCGTGCGGATGTTCCGATCCTGCGTAAACCCGCAGCTTGCTGTACATCTGCCGGCCAAGCGCGTTCTTCGGCAGCATACCCTTTACGGCCAATTCAATTACCCGCTCGGGATGCCTGGCGAGCATAGTGCGGAACGGAATGAACCGCTCGCCGCCCATGTACCCGCTGTGTCTGAAATATTCCTTCTGGTCCGCTTTCCGCCCGGTCAGCCGCACATGTTTGGCGTTAATGACTACGACATAGTCCCCAACGTCCAAATGAGTGCTGAAGGTCGGCTTATGTTTTCCACGGAGTATCGCTGCGATCTGTGTCGCCAGTCGCCCCAGGACTTGATCCTGTGCGTCGACAACGAGCCAATCGCGTTCAATCTCTCCGGCCTTAACTGAATACGTCTTCATCACCACTGCCTGCTGGATGTCATATTCCTCCCCCCGGAGTCAAGACCGTGGGGAGAAAAAGCGAGCCGCCCCGAGGTGGTCGAGACGGCCGGTCCGTTCTAGTCACAATCAATCAAGCTATATAGGGATTTTCAGCATGTCAAGATTGCCCGGCAGGCTCAGCACGTTAGAGAACCAAGCCGGTCAATCGGCATGAAACGCCCTGAGTTCCCGCCCGGCCACACCAACTCGGAGTCTGGTCAGGGCGCGGTCTTTGATGGCCCGAGCTCGTTCTCGACTGACGCCCATCGACCGCCCGATTTCGGACAGGGTTTCGGGCGGCACACCATCGAGCCCAAAATATCGACTTACGACGTCCGCTTCCCGCTCTGGTAAACGCTGAATTCCGCCCGCCAGAGTGTTGCCAAGCTGCCGCCGTTCGAGGTCGAACGACGGATCCGATTCTCTAACATCGGGAAGGAGCTCAAGTAATGACCCATCATCCGAACTCGACGCCGGGGCATCCAGCGATACATCATGTCGTCTGGCATCCCAGGCCTCGCGCACCTGTCGTTCGGCCATACCGAGATCGAGCGCCACGTCCCGTACCCCTGGTGTTCTGTGCAGACTCTGACTCAATCGACCAGACGCACGTGACACACGGCGAGCCTGCTCGATCCGGCCGGCTGGGATTTTTACTATGTGTCCGTCACGCGCGAGCACACCGAGAATGGACTGCCGAATCCACCAGACGGCATACGACAGAAACCTTACACCCTTCGTTTCGTCGTACCGGCGGGCGGCCCGTATCAGCCCGAGATTGCCTTCATTAACAAGGTCCTCGAGTGGAACACCGCGGTGTGCATAGCGACGGGCGACGGATACCACGAACCGCAGGTTGGCCCCTATCAGACTATCCAGAGCTCGCTCGTCACCTGCGCGGATTTGGCGCGCAAGTTCTATTTCGTCCTCGCGGCTGATGAGCGGATGTTCGCGAATTTCGTCGAGATACAGGTCGAGGGCGCCGACGGCATCAGGTCGACGAGCCATGTGGCATCTCGACGATCGTTCGGGCCCGACCCGTCATCGGATCGGGTCGAGTAGTCGACTCCATCGAATCTCGGTCAACCAGGGAAACGGCGCGAGCTTGTTGCGATCGTAGGAAAAATAGATGATCAGCGGCCGGCCTTTCACAGCATCCGTTGGCACGAACCCCCAGTACCGGGAATCCTCCGAATTGTCCCGATTATCGCCCATCACAAAAAAGCTCTCAGGCGGAACGCTAATCGGCCCCCAGTTGTCTCTAGTCGCTCGATACTCGTGCGCTCGTCGACCGTTCTCTACCAGGTGCGCACGCTGCCAGTCGAACTGCGGGCTCCGCGGATCCTCAAACGGCCGTGAATGCTTTGCGTAAGGCTCAATGACCTCAGAACCATTTCGATACAGCACGCCCGCGACCATCTGCAGAGTGTCCTCGGGAAGTCCGACGATTCTCTTTACGTAGTTGGTATGCGCCGCCTGCCGTGCCCGGGGAGGAGGCTCGAAAACAACGATGTCACCACGTTCCGGCGGACCGATTGCTGGAAGCTTGACGCTGGTCCCGGGAATCTCGGCACCATAAACCATCTTGTTCACGAGGAGAAAATCTCCGACCAGAAGAGTATTTTCCATGGAGCCGGTCGGAATCTGGAACGCCTCTACGACAAATGTTCGAACGAGAAGGAACAGGGCAAACGCGACGGCGATCGACTTGGTCCACTCCCACATCCAGCGCCCCACGGAACCGTCAATATTCTGCCGGTCTCCAGAGGTGTCCTCAGCCTTTTTTCCCTGCATTTTTGTCTCTTTCCTCAAGCCGTCGTATGCCTCGTGTGTCTATTCTGTAATCCGTACCCATTCGTCCCGCCAGCCGTTCCGTTTCGACCGGATGGCGTCTGAATTGATTGGACGAGGCAGAGTACTCTCGATCGTCAACTCGGCCTCAACCTCGACCATTCAGTCGCGATCAGCCGCCGGCTCCATGACGATATCCTCACCCTCAATCCGAACGGCTACGACTTCGTTTGGAATTGGAACGACAATGGTACCACCCGAAGTCTTGAATCCATCTAACACCAGACCGTCGACGATCATTGGAAGTAAGAACGAGGGAACTACCAAGTCGCCAATCTGCAAGCTACGGATGTCAACCGAGAGTTGGCCGGGCCGGTCAACTGAAGGCACCAGGACAGCCGTAACCAACGAAGAGTCAGCGAGCATGGGCCTCAGCCCATCGGGAACTGATCCGTCCGTCATGTGGCCGGACAGGACGAGAGCAGAAATCACGATCACAGAGTCCTGTACATCAATTCGAGGCTGCTCAATTCCGGCCGGCAGAAAAGGCGCAGCCCGATACGTCAGCAGGCTCTGAAGCTCTGCTTCGCTGAACCGCACAGAATTGTTCAGACCGTTTCGAACGAGCCGCTCTACCCTATCCTCCGCGGAATCCGCCAGGCGCTCAGTGGGGACTGAGCCGGCGCCGAATTCCACGCCGGCCAACCAATGGCCGATCGAATCGCGAGCCAACCACCCTCCTGCCAGAACCAGTAAGAGGACCAGAAAACAACCGCCCCCGGATTTTTTTCGTGCCACGCTAGTATTTCCTCGATTCTCGAAGTCGGAATCCTCGCCGACACTATTTACGAGACGAGCGCGCCGGAAGTGTCCCGGGCCCCAAGCGTAACCGATCGAGAAGTTCATACTCGGGACCGGATGGCCGCAAACGACTCCTCACGAGATCGATCGCAGACACCCGAAGCATACTGTCGATTTTGATGTCCCGGCAGGCCGGCACGAAGTCTCGAAATGCGCCTGGCTCGGAATCGCGAATCGCCCGACCAAGCGTTACGTGTGGATGGAACGGCCCAACTTCCGATCCAAACCCAGCTCGTGTGAGTTCGCGCTCTACGGAGCCGCGCAGGAGTCGGAGCCTCGGTGCCGAATCTACCGCGATCCAGAGCACATGAGGCTGGCGGGGAGACGGAAACGC
>JBDHMQ010000104.1:0-5976 GCA_039656095.1 Gemmatimonadota bacterium
GAAACCCCAGAACCGGACCGTTTCTTGGCGACTGGTTGGCGGCGGGTCTTACATACGATGCTTACGAAATGGCCACGAAATTGGGAGCCCCGGATCTGACGTCGGATGAACTCGCAGCATCGATTCGCCGGCGATTGGAGCGCTGATGACTTTACGAGGTGCCGATTGTTTGATCGGGTTGGCCTTGCTCGCTGTCCCGTACCAGGCATTGGCTCAGGAGTCGGGCCTTGGTCAGTCGCTGCCAACGCCTGCTGAGCGGGCGGAGTATCTGGCTTTTACAGCGGCTGATGAAGTTGTGCCGTACCTGACGGAGCTCGTGGGAGCGACCAGTGGATTCGAACTGGATACGCTCGTCATCCTGACCGACGAGACCCGTGGTATCGTGCCACTACCTGTCGCGCGAATCCCCGTGTCGTCGGCCCTGGGCGAAACGCCTGTGGTCAGGGTTCTGATCCTGGGTTCGCAGCACGGAACAGAGCGCGCCGGGCTTGAAGTGGGCCTCCGCGTAATCCGCGATCTTGTCGCTGGAGATCTCGGGCCGTTACGCCAGACGCTGGATGTTCGGGTCATCCCCATGACCAACCCCCTCGGTGTCAAGCGACGCACCAGCGGATCTGCTGCCGGAATCGATCTCAGTAATGATCACGTAGATCTGGCTGCGGCCGAGAACCGGGCCATCTGGACAGAATATGCGGAATGGCGGCCTCATCTAGTGCTGAATCTCGGCGAGCTCGGTCCAAGCGATTACACAGTACAGATCGGTGTGCCGACCCATCCAAATGTAGACGCCGGCCTGACAACGTTCGCCCGTTTCTACATACTTCCCCACGTCGCGAACCAGCTGGCGCGCGCCGATATCAGATTTCACGAGTACGTCGCTGCCTGGACGGAAAACGTGGAACAGGCCTACTACACACCGGCACCGCTTGAAGCGAGTAATGCGCGCAACGCGTTTGCCCTTGCAGGCGCCGTATCGTTTCTGGTAATGACCTCGTCATCCCACGACATCATGGGTTTGGACGAGCGGACCGAGCGAATGTACGTGGCGACACGAGCATTTCTCGAAGCCGCGGCACTGCTGGCCGGAGATTTGACTCAGGTTGTAGAGCATGCCTCAATGTTGCCAGACACCACTCTTTCGATTGCGGCAAGATACATAGCAAAGGAGCCCGATTCGAAGCTGCCGTGGGTTCACCTGAACGAGCGGGGTATTCGCACGAATACTACGCTGAGTCCCTGGCTTCAGGTCGTCAAAGTCGACGCAGAATTGGGTACGCCGGCTGGATGGATGATTGAGGGCAGGGGAGGAGAGCTGATTGGGTCCCTGAAAGCGCACGGCTTCGAGGTCGAACGCATCAACGCGCCGATCACTCGGTCAGTGCAGGCATACCCGGTCTGTCCCTCCGTGACAACAGACTCCACCGTCAGCCAGTCGCAGCCACGCCGCTTTCCGGCGGGGTCGTGGTGGGTGCCGGCTGATCAACTCGGTGCACGTCTGCTGTTTACGATCGTTGAACCCTGGTCGCAGGATGGTTGGATTGCTTCCTCGGCTGAGTTCGACTGCAACCATGGCGAGTACCCCGTCTATCGAGTCCCTGCATGATCTGGTGGCTGTTTGCGTTACCCATTGCAGCTGGAGCCTGGCTCTGGCTGATGGGGCGGCGCAACTCCAGCCTTCGCAGGCCCCCGGTGCTCGACGACTCCGGAAATCCGCTACCGTCATCGCTGTTCACTTACTCGGACGGTGAGTCTGTCGGGCTGATTGATGCGGGTGAGGGCCCGGCAATTTTGTTCATCCCTGGTGCGGACGGGATGAAGGAGACGTTTCGCTACCAGCTGCCAGAGCTGGCGGAGACTTACCGAGTGCTCTGTGCGGATCTTCGGGACAATTTTACGGCAGACATGACGTTCGAACGGCTCGCGTCAGATGTAGCTGAGTTAATGTCCGGACACGGTGTATCACGTGCCGTCATGGTCGGTCAGAGTCTCGGTGGTTCGATCGCCATGCGATTTGCTGTCCGGCACCCGGATCAAGTAACTGCGCTGGTCACAGCCAACTCACTGGCTCGCGTGAGCTACGATCACCTGGGATTGAACCTAGCGCTGCTCGCCCCGGTAGCGATGGCTACGATTCGCTACTTACCTACTTCGCTTGGCCGGTTGATCGCACGATTGTGGAGTCGCCTGAACGTATGGGTATTTGATTCGTCGCCAGGCTCAGAGCGCGTCATCGAGTATGTGCTGTGGTCTGGACCCCGAACCGTACATCCCGGTATATCCGGCGCGCGGGTGGATTTGCTCAAGCAGGAAGACCTTAGGCCGGAACTGGGAGCTATCCGGGCTCCAGCACTCGTCCTGAAAGGGCCGCTGGATCGGTATACTCCAGTCGCCTGGTCCAAGGAGATCGCAGATTTGATTCCCGGGGCCAGGTACCTTGAGATTGCCGGGACAGGCCACTGTTCGCACATATCGATGCCCGAGGTATTCAACCGAACACTGCTCGGCTGGCTGTCGGAAGTCGACCACCAGCAAAGCTCTGCAGAGGACAAGGCGTGAGCGAAACTCAAAGGTTTTCTTCCCGTTGGGGAACGATGCTCGTCATGCTGGGAATGGCCGTGGGAACCGGAAATATTTGGAGGTTTCCGCGGATCGTGGCCACGAACGGTGGCGGGTCATTCCTGTTCGCCTGGGCAGCGTTTCTCCTTTTGTGGTCGGTACCACTGCTTCTCGTCGAATTCGCCATGGGGCGTGCCTCGAGGCGTGGTCCGATTGGAGCATTCGCCCTCCTGATCGGAAAAGGTTACGCCTGGATGGGTGCCTGGGTCGCGTTCACTGCAACCGCGATCATGTTTTACTACTCGGTCGTAATGGGGTGGACCCTGCGTTATCTGTGGGGATCTCTTACGCAGGGCATCCCGATGACTTCGCCGGAAGCGGCGACGACTTTCTGGCAGGGTTATGCCGGATCGCCCACGGCCGTTCTGACGCATGCAATAGCCATGGGACTCGCTGTGTTCGTTGTTGCGCGCGGCGTAAAGGGAATCGAGCGAGCGGCCCGCATTCTCATCCCCGGACTGCTCATTCTAGTGCTCGTCCTGACCGTGCGTGCGGTCACGCTTCCCGGAGCTATGGCTGGACTCGCATTCATGTTCACGCCGACCTGGTCCGATCTTGCCTCTCCCGATATCTGGCTCCAGGCTTTGACGCAAAACGCTTGGGACACCGGTGCAGGGTGGGGTCTCGTAGTTGCGTATGCTGTATACCTGCGAAAAACCGAGGACACGGCGCTTAATGCCTTCGTTCTGGGGTTTGGAAACAATACAGTCTCCTTGCTGGCCGGAATCATGGTCCTGTCCACCGTGTTCGCGATTATGCCCGAGGCTACGGAGACGATCGTTGGTGCCGGCAACGAGGGGCTGACTTTCATCTGGGTGCCCCAACTATTCGCGCAGATTCCGGGTGGGAACGCGTTCATGGCGTTTTTCTTTCTGGCACTCGTGTTTGCTGCATGGAGCAGTTTGATCGCGATGATCGAACTGGCAACCCGGGTACTGATGGATGCGGGACTGGCCCGGAAACGGGCGATTATGTTCGTTGGAATAGCGGGCTTTCTTTTCGGTGTGCCGTCGGCGCTGTCCATGCCATTTTTCCAGAACCAGGACTGGGTGTGGGGTGTTGGACTGATGGTGTCCGGTTTCTTCTTCGCATTCGGCGTGATGAAATATGGGGTTGACCGTTTCCGCGTCACACTGATCAACCAGCCCGGGAGCGATATCGTGATCGGACGCTGGTGGAATTGGGCGATGCGGTTTGTGCTGGTTGAGTCTGTCGTGCTTACGGTCTGGTGGTTGTGGCAGGCGGTGCAGAGTGGGGACCTGGGCGCCACCCTCACTCTGTTCTCCAGTTTCAACGTCGGGACGGTTCTCATTCAGTGGGGTGTAGTCCTGGTCATACTGCTGGGGATCAACCGATTCCTCGCCACCCGGATGTCCGGACAGACCGACACAACGGAGGCAGAGACCGAATGAGACAGTCGACCGGTAGCCCCACCATGGCGATAGTCCTGTGGGCAGTCATGTCGGCATGTGCGTCGAGCCAGTCGCAGACGCCTGAAGTCTTGCCGACACGGGCGGCTACCGAACCGGTGATTGCCGCCAATCCGGAGCCGGAGCCAGGGTCGGGAATATCAGAAGTGGTGCTCGCGGTCGAGCCGTCTACCATCCGTGTCGGTGACACGGCGCACGTCGTCGCACAGGCTCTGGGAGTAGACGGCCAGACCATCGCCGGCGTAGAGTTTCGAATTCGGACTCCCCGTCGCATCCTCGCTGTAATCGAAGATGGTGCCGCTGTCGTGGCCGTTCGAGAGGGTCCGGCGGTAGTCACCGCACAAGCCCTGATCGAAGCTGTTCCTGTACCCGGAGTAGCACGCGGTTCGACCGAGATGGCCGTGCTTCCGGCACCTGTCGAACGGATTGAAATTTTCGTCTCCGCGCAGATGTATGAAGGCACGCGGACGACGGCGAGTGCAGCAGCATACACGGCGTATGGCTCCAGGGAGACTCCTCCCTTGATGACCTGGCGGTCTACTGATGCGTCTGTGTTTCGGGTCAGCTCGAATGGTCGGGTTCAGGCGGTCGGAGCCGGAAGTGCCCGTCTCGAAGTCCGGTCCGAAGGAATCTCGGCATCGATGGACATCAGGGTCGTGCCGAATCCGGTCACGGGGCTTTCCGTAGCTCCCCGGGAGTCGGACGTACAGGCGGGTGACGTGGTTCATCTATCGGCGGTGGCTCTCGATGCCGAAGGATCGGTCGTCGAGGACGCGGAGGTCGAATGGTCTGTTGCTGAGA
The DNA here is from genome assembly GCA_039656095.1 of Gemmatimonadota bacterium. Taxonomy (GTDB): domain Bacteria; phylum Gemmatimonadota; class Gemmatimonadetes; order Palauibacterales; family Palauibacteraceae; genus JARFPW01. The sequence continues at coordinate 4,848 of JBDHMQ010000104.1, forward strand.
TGCGTGATGATCCTTCGGGATCGGCACTGGTTGAGTCCGACGGCACGTTCGTCGCCAACACTCCAGGGCTGTATCGCGTGACCGCGACGTTTGGTCAACTTGCCGGCGTGGTAGAAGTTCATGCCCGTTCGCGCTCGCCCAGAGAGCAAGTGCGCGCCGTTGCCAATCGGACGGTTCCCGCGGGCGCCGGCGCTACAACCGATCTCTGGGTGTTTGAGGGCTTGGATGGCCGGGATTACGCCTACACCGGGACGCTTGCTGCGGCCACGATGTATACGTGGGACGTGACGAACGTGTCCGAACCTGTTCTCACGGACTCTCTCAAGCTGGACGGCCGGCGTGTGAACGACGTGAAGATCAATGGCAACGCGACAATTGCCGTCGTGACGAGTGAGGGGGCCTCGAATCGCCGCAACGGAATCACTCTGTTCGACATCCTTGACCCGGCTCACCCGAGGTTCATCATTCATTTCACCGAGAATCTGACGGGCGGCGTACACAACGTCTGGATTGAAGGTGACCTGGTGTATGCCGTGCACAACGGCACGCGTGACCTGCATATCGTAGACATTTCAGATCCGTCCGCTCCCCGTCATGTGGGCAGGTGGGGTGTGAATTCAGAGGGTCGTTCGCTCCACGATGTCATGGTGCAGGACGGTCTTGCCTACCTGAGCTACTGGAACGATGGCCTGGTGATTCTCGACGTTGGGGCGGGAATCAGCGGCGGGACACCCACCGAGCCGCGTCTCGTGTCGCAGCATGCTTATAGTTATCCACTTGGAGCCGAATCGTATGGCAACACGCATCATGCGATCCGGTACCGGAACTGGGTATTCGTCGCCGACGAGATATTTGGCTGCGCGGAGTGCGTTAACGGGCCCCGCGGATATGTGCATGTGATCGACGTGACGGATATCGAACATCCGCGTGAAGTTGCCTATTATCGGGTACCTGAGGCGGGTGCGCATAACATGTGGGTGGAGTCGGATCGCCTCTACGTCGCCTATTACCAGGCCGGGGTCCGGGTCGTTGACATCAGCGGAGAGCTGCGCGGAGATCTCTACAGCCAGGGGCGGGAGGTCGGCTGGTTCATGACGGAATCTCCTGCATCCAATCCTCCCAATACGAC
>JBDHMQ010000105.1:0-5973 GCA_039656095.1 Gemmatimonadota bacterium
TCCGGGCCATGGTCGACGGCCACACACCGGACGGGATGGTCTACTACGTTCTATCCGGACCCGAAGACGGATACATGTACGCGGTACCCATGGCGAACATGGCAGAATTCACGGAAATCGGAGCGAAATGGCAGGCGATGGTCGAAGATATCGGCCGCGACACCTATGACGAAGTAGACGCCAGGTCGGCCGCCCTTGTGACACATCGCTCAATGAATTTCTACGTCGAGAGACCGGATCTGTCTTACATGCCTGACGCCCTGACGGCTGCGAGCGCCGAAATGCCATTCCGACACTTCGACTGGCTGTATGTTGAGCCCGGCAATGAGTCCGAGTTCGAAGCGATCCTGAAGGAGTGGGTGGATCTCTATGAGGAGCATGGTATCGAGTCCGGATGGAGTGCCAACCAGGCAGTTACCGGCGACAACCTCCCCATGTGGGTGTTGATCTCTCCGGCCGACGGCATGGCCGCCTGGGCAACAGAAAACGACGCAGTCGACGCAGTGCTCGGAGACGCGGACGACGATCTTCTCCAGCGGTCGCTGGCTCTGATGCGTTCCTACAGACCATCAAATGCCACGTTCCGTCCCGAACTGTCGGTGTTGCCGGAATCTGACTAGCGCACCTGAGTAGAGAATTAGAAACCCCGGGCGGCATGGGCCGCTCGGGGTAGCGGAACGCGTTTTTCGAGGAGACTTAGATGTCAGCCTACTTCATTCTCACCCAGACCGTCACAGATCAAATAAAGTATGCGCAAGAGTATATTCCTGGTGTCCTGCCCTTCCTGGCCAAGCATGGAGCAGAAGTATTGGTTGCTGCCTTCGAGACGGAGGCGCTCCAGGGGGAGCCTACTGACGGTGTAGTGGTTTTGCGGTTCCCATCCGACCAGGCCGTTCGTGACTTCGTGAACGATCCCGATTATCGCCCTTGGAAGGAGCTCCGTCTCAGCATCACCACAAACGCAAGCGCCCAGCTGGCTCCGGAGTTCGTGTGGCCTGAGAGCGAAGGAGATGAACAGTGACGAATGACTTCGATGCGACTGCCATCGATCGGTACGAGCACGAAACTTGGAGTCGCTGTGCAGACACGTACCTCGACGGTTTTGCAGGCCTGACGCGAGAGACGCTGCCGCTATTGATCGAGGCTGCAAAGGTTGGCACTGACTGCCGCGTCCTCGAAATCGGCTCGGGACCCGGCCACATTGCCGAGGCGCTGATGCAGACGGGGGCCACGGTCACCGGAATTGATTTTTCGGCCCAGATGATCGACGTAGCCAATCGTCGGTATCCTCACATCACATTCAAAGAAGCCAATGCGGAGGATCTCCCTTTCGACTCCGGAACGTTCGATGCCGTCGTGAGCAACTTCGTGGTGCACCACCTGGCTCGCCCGGAGGTTGCATTCAAAGAGGTCTGCCGTGTCCTGAAGCCAGGTGGACGTTTTGCCTTTACGGTTTTCGCGGCCCCGGAGGCTCAGAGCAGCATCGGCGCTTTCTTTGAAGCCGTAGAAGTGCACCATTCGGCGGATGAGCTTCCCCACGGCCCGCTGTTTGGCGTCACAGACTTGAGCGTCTACAAATCCATGCTCCACGCGGGCGGCCTGACAAATCTCGAGTTCGATTTTTGCAAGATCATGTGGCGTACGAAAACCCCGGATCCGATCGTGGAGAGCTTCTGGTCCTGGGGCAATATGGCCGCGCTACCGCAGGAAGTTCAGGACAGGATCGAAGCTACGACACGAGAAAACCTCCAGCCCTACGAGCAAGAAGGCGAATACGCTTTTCCTCACGAGGTTCTTCTTGGGAGTGCAACGAACCCGTAGTTAGAGACGGCCGGAGAGCCGTCGAGAATGGCCGCTTCAGCGTTTCTTCTTCGGCTTCTTTTTCTTCGGCTCCGGTAGTTCACGGGCCGTGATTCTTGCCAGCTCGCTCAGCCACTCACCGTCCTCGATCTGGTCCTCGATCAACAAGGCCAGCCTGGCTCCGGGATACGGTGGCGCCTCTACAACATTCTCGATAAACGCACGACCACCATCGGTGGCCTTAAAGAAAAGACGATCGTCACATATCATCCCGAAGAACTTTCCGTCGCTGTAAAGGCCGAATTCTCCGAACATTCTCTTGTACGTGATCGCGCAGTCCTGCTCGAACTGGTCCACCACGTACTCGACGAAACTGAGATCAGAGGCCATGTCAGTACCGCTCGTTTGGTGTGTATGGGAACGTCCACCGGAGTATTCAGGTAAACGATGCGTGCAGGCGGTCGCAAACGGCGCAGCGTATACTGCCGCCGGCCGTTGCCATGAATCATTGATGTTTCATTCACCTGGGGAGTAGCATGCGGAAGATTTGTATCACCGCCGTGTTGACGATCGTCTTTGCTGGAACCAGCTCGATTGCCACAGCACAGGAACCAAACTTCGGCCGGGCGATCGCGTTGACTGACGCCGAACTGTTCATCGGACAACCGGTGAACTGGTACGGGCCAGGCGTGGTCTACACATACGGCCTGGACGCCTCAGGTGAATGGCAGGAACAGTCTCGGCTGACGGCTTCAGATTCCGAGCGCAAGGACGACTTCGGGCGAGCGGTAGCCGTAAGCGGCAATACGCTGATCGTAGGAGCTCCGCGGAAGCGCGATGGTTCGGGCGTGGCGTATGCTTTCGGGCGGGATTCAGCGAGCGACGACTGGCGGCAGATCGGCATCATCGAGCCGCCTGTCGAAGGTGATCATTCCGGTTATGCGAGTTCGCTGGCGTTGGCAAGCGCGGATGAGCTGTTCATCGGTGCACCGGCCGTGGACTCGATCGGTGTCGTTTACCACTTCATGCGACAGGGAGGCACCTGGTCGCTGCATGCCGTCTTGAGACCCGAGTCCGACTCGGAGATCGGTGGGTTCGGCCAGGCGATTACCCAGGAAGGCGACTGGCTGTTGATCGGGGCCCCGGGTCCCAGAGGGAAAGCTGGCACGGCGTTCTTCTTCCAGCGGCAGGCGAACGGTGATTGGAGCCAGTCGAGCGTGGTTGAGCTACCCCGGTCCATGGCCGGCCCGAGAGCAGGCGTAGGGTCAGCGGTATTGCTGGATGGAGACCGTGCTTACATCGGAGCGCCCGGCGAAGCTACCGTCTTCTACTTCGATAGGGATACGGACGGCGCCTGGTCGCGGACGGGCGCACTCGATCCGTTCGACGCGACTGGGCGAACGCAATTCGGCCAGTCAATCGTTGTCGCCGGCGACGAATTATGGGTTGGCGCGCCGAGTGTGAAGCGCGGCAATGGCCGCGTCTACCGTTTCGCGCCGGACCCATCCGGTGGCTGGCAGAGTGTCATGCGGCTCGATGTAGACGGCGCCGATGGCACGTCCTGGCCGTTCTCGTTTGGTTACTCGATGGCGGCCGCAGGTACTCACGCAGTCGTCGGGATGCCGAGTCGTGACTTTGGTGAGGGCCGTGCGCTGGCTGTCGCACAAGACGGGGGATCCTGGCAGGCAAACCAGACGCTCGAAGGCGAGATCTATCGCATCGGCAAAACGCTGACGGCCGGTACCCGCTGTGAAGACGGCCAACTCGAAGAATTCCCTTGCGAGAACATGGAGCTCGTCTCCCATATGCCCATCAGCGCGCTCGGTGGTGAGCGTGGTGTCTGGGTGAACGACGTGTGGGGCTGGACCGATCCCGAGTCCGGCCGCAACTACGCGCTAGTCGCACGACGTGACGGGGCGGCATTCGTTGACGTTACGAATGCATCCACCCCTCGACTCGTGGGTAACCTGCCGCGAACACCAGGGACACCTCCAACTGTGTGGCGCGATATCAAGGTATTGAACGATCACGCCTACATCGTTTCGGACGGTTCCGGAGGCCACGGCATTCAGGTGTTCGACCTCACACGGCTGCGGGACGTGACGGACGCACCTGCGGAATTTGAGGCCGATGCGATCTACCACGGCATTTTCAGCGCCCATAACATCGTAGCCGACACATCCTCGGGGTTCCTGTATGTCGTGGGGGCTAACAGCGGCGGCGAAACGTGCGGTGGCGGCCTGCATATGGTAGACGCACGGGACCCGCTCAATCTGACCTTTGCAGGGTGCTACAACGATCGGGCCGGCGCGAACAGTCGGGGTTACACGCATGATGCACAGTGCCTGACCTATGAGGGTCCAGACGCTGAGTATCGCGGACGACAGATATGCGTGGGTTCGAACGAAAAGGAAATCAACATTGTCGATGTTACCGACAAATCGAGTCCGGTGACTGTCGGTCGAAGCAGCTACCCCAACGTCGCCTACGCGCACCAGGGCTGGTTCGATGACGAGCAGCGGTACTTCTACCAGAACGACGAGGGGGACGAGACCGCCGGATTGGTAGAAGGAACGCGAACAATGGTCTGGGATCTCAGCAGGCTCGATGATCCAATTCTTGTGCGCGAATATTTCGGTCCGGTGCGCTCATCGGATCACAATTTGTTCGTCACGGGCGATCGTGTGTACGAGTCGAACTACGGCAGTGGACTGCGCGTACTAGACATCAGTGATCGCACGAATCCCAAAGAAATCGCCCACTTCGACAGTGCACCACGCAACGACAACGGTCCGGGATTCAGTTCGAGCGAGAGCGGGGCGTGGAGCAACTATCCGTTCTTCGGCGACGGGCTCGTAGTGTTTACAAGCGTGCGTGAAGGGCTGTTCATCGTTCGGGTCGATGAAACGGAGCCGACTACCTGACGAGACTTTAGCGCAGATCAATCACGGGGTCGCCCAGGACGTCCATGAGCGGTTCTATGCCCAGGCCCGGAGCTCGTGACGCGGCCAGGCGCCCCCCGTTTCGCTGCGGAGCGCCCTCGGCGGTACTGACTGTCACATAGCTGTTGAAGTCAGTAGCCGTAAACAGGAAGTCCGGAGGCGTACTGTGGGCGAGGTGTGAGATCGCAGCTGTGGTAATATCTCCACCCCAGCTGTCTTCGATCGTAACGGCGATGCCCAGTGACACGCACAGATCCCGCGCGAGCCTGGCGTAGGTGAGTCCTCCGAACTTGCTGATTTTGATGTTCACGACGTCCATCGCATGATCCGCGTGGGCTCGATTTAACATCGCGATGCTGTCAACGCATTCATCCAGCACGAACGGATGGTCGGTGTGCTGGCGAACGGAGAGGCACTCCTCGTAGGTAAGGCAGGGTTGTTCGATATAGACGTCCACGTCTCTAACTGCCCTCACTACGCGCATCGCCTGATGCTTCAACCACCCCGTGTTCGCATCGGCAATCAGCACATCGCCACTCTGCATCAGAGCGGCCACAGCTCGTATTCGTTCGATATCCGTTTCGGGATCAGCGCCCACTTTTAGCTGGAATTTCCGGTAGCCCTCGTCACGATACCCGGCGACCCTGGCCGCCATCACCTCGGGGGCTTCCTGCGAGATTGCTCGATAGAGTGGAAAATCCTCGCCGTGCCTGCCGCCCAATAGCGTGCACACTGGTAGATTCGAAACCTGGCCGAGGATATCCCAGCAAGCGATGTCGATGGCAGATTTTGCGTACGGGTGGCCCTTGAGACAAGACTCCATCAGATGATTCAAGGGCAATAGCGCGGTCGGATCCTGTCCGATGATATGGGGAGCAAGCTCAGCGATTCCCGCTCTCGCCCCGTTTGCGTACGCTGGTAGATAGGCCGACCCGAGTGGACATACTTCGCCGTGGCCGGTTACGCCTTCATCTGTCTCGATTCGAACCACCGTGCTGTCGAACACTTCGACCGATTTACCACCGGACCAGTTATAACTTCCCTCGTGCAAGGGCAGATCGACCTGATAGGCTTTTACTCGTACGATTTTCATACTTAGCCTTCTTCACCACTATTGTTCGTAGGAATCCTCGGACAAGCCAGCACGACCAAGGTGCCTCGCCGGAGCGGAAAAGAGAAATGCAATGCTAGTTCTTAGTGGTAGTGACGTCCGCAAATCCCTGCAGATGCG
>JBDHMQ010000106.1:0-5950 GCA_039656095.1 Gemmatimonadota bacterium
TACTCATTTTCGCGACTCCGGCGATAATACGCTCCCAGATCAAGGGTCGTTCGTTCACTCAAGTACCTGAGACCTGCGTCGATTCCGAACTGTGGTACCCATCGAGTCTCCAGTTGGTCTCGTTCGTCGCTGTATGCCGCGCCACCAATAATCCGCGCCCGGTATCCAAGGCCCTGCTCGGGGAAATGACTCAGCGACAACCCGAGCGTATTCGACCAGAACAGACTTGGATCCCAGTACAGGCGGCGACCAAGTACAGGTGCCGGGTCGCTGAATCCGATCAGCCGCGTGCCGAATTCGGCACGGAACAATGGGCCTAGACTTCGCGAAATCGTTGCCCCACCACCGACTCGTGTATTGGTCAGGCCTCCACCGTCAAACAGTGCCATGTCGGCCGAGGCGGCGAGAGACCAGTCGTCTCCAAGCGGTGTTGATCCCAAGACTTCGACGTGATCAGCGACGACTTCCGCGACGGCACTTTCCAACGTAGCGGTCAGCAGATACGCTGGCGTGTGATCATAGCGCAGGGATAGGGAGCCTCCTGATGCGCCGAACTTCTCGATCGAGAACCCGATCGTGGGTTCCGTCCCGGTCTTATCAAGATGATCAACACCCGCGCGAAGCGCTGTCCGAATCGACGCTTCAGACCACCAGCGTGACGCCTGGAGATTCGCGAAAAACCCATTATCGCTCGCGTCCATCCCGACGAGATCGATGCCTTCCAAACGGCGGTAGCCGGCGGTCAAGTCGAGGGCAAACGTTGATCCCACCCAACCTGCGGAGCCACCGAGGTCCAGGCGCAGGAAATCGTCAGAATCGCTGAACAGCGAAATCGTCGGTCCGACGCCTATCGGCTCACGAGCGGCCATCGTCTGGGCACGCAAGCGATCCAGTTCGGGCAGGCCAGTTGCCGCATGCGCCTCACCCGGCTCAAGCTCGATCGCTCGCTCGTACGCCTTCCGTGCCTGTTTTCGCTCGTCGGCATACCGATAGACGTCACCGAGGAGTCCCCAGGCGTCCGCTCGGTTCGGGTGGTTGCGAACCATTGCTTCGAGGACACGCCTTGCCTCCGGTTCTCTCCCGGTCCAGACGTACAGCTCGGCCAGCCTGTATGAGAGATCGGGGTCGGCACCGAAACGATCCTGGAAGGACAGAATCGCTGCGATGGCAGCGTCGTGGTCCTCGAGCCTGTACTGGAGAAAGTCAATGCGCTCCAGCGCGAGCGCCCGGTCCTCCGGCGTCTCGGCGATGGCTCGCGCGTACAGCGCGGCAGCGGCTTCGAAATTTTCTTCGGCTGCTGCACGCCGGGCCTGATCGACGAGCGTCTCCGGCTCTGGTTCCGGTACCGGGGGTGGCCGAAGCAGGTTGGCCAGTTCCTCATCCAGGGCACGGGCCTCGTCAGCTTCAGGTGCGTCATCCGCGATTCCAGCGAGAACTACCCGTGCCTCTGAGGGCCGATCGGCCCAGTACAGGACGCGTGCCAGGTCCAGACGGTACGTCCCGACACCAGGCGCTCTGACAACAAGATCCCGAAGGAGCGCTTCGGCTTCCGGGTAGCGCTCAGCCCACATGTAGAATCGCGCGACTTCATGGCGGAGCTCAAGGTCTGCCGGTCGCTCTGTGATAAGATCACGATACAGGGCAGCCGCGTCGTCTACTTCGCCGAGATCCCGCAACAGTCTGGCAAGGGAGAGACGATCAAGCGGCGAGTCAGTTTGTTCGACGAGATGCTCGAAAGCGTCACGCGCTGCTGGTAAATCACCTGTCAGCGCCAGGGAACGAGCTCGCTCACGACGAACCGACAGGTCAGCCGGGTGATCGAGTAGATACCGATCCATGTGAGCGATCGCGTCGTCATATCGATGATCTGCGAGCAGGGGATCGATTTCAGCCCACAGAAGCTCTGCTGGACCCGGTGCGGGTTCGACTGTGCGCTGAGGCACCGGCGGAGGTTGAATCAGCGGCTCGGGCGTGGGCATGGGAAACGCGAGAGCATCTGCCGTAGTTGGAAACGAGATGCCTGACTCACGCAAGTCTGCGGTCAGTACGAATCTGGCCGGCAGGACGATGGTAACGAGCGCTGTGGTTGCTACGAGCAGAAAACCGGCCGTGAGGCCATAGCTCACCCAATAAGGGATGCGGCGCTTTTTCTCCTGACTTGCCACGGGCGAAACCTCACGCCCCGATCAGGTTGCGAATCCGGTCCGTCTCCTCCGGATTGGCGAAGACTTCGACTTCCAATGCGGCTGATACTCCGCGACGCTTCACCTCGTCTCGCACGCGGTCGACAAATGCCTCGGCCTGTTGCGCACGTGCGTCCTGCAGAAGAACGCCAAACCCGTCGCCCATCGGGCCAACCAGGTCACCGCTTTCCGTACGTACGCTGGCGAGTAAGATGTCTCCGAATTCATCCGTGTCCGGCAGGTTCGCTGCAACGACACAGAAATTCTGGGATTCGGCCGATCCAAGTCGCTCGGCGACAAGTCGTCCGAATTCGTCTTTCGGAAGAACGGCGTCCACGATGTCCTGTGTCGCTGAGTCACCCCGGGGAGTGAGTCGTGCCGGCCTGGAGCTGTCGAGTGCACGGCGGATGCGGGCGTCGAGTTCCTTCAGATGAATTCCATGTGACAGGACGTCGTCAGCCCCGGCATCGAGAGCGAGTGCTCGGTCGCCGGATCGCAGTTCTTCATCTGACAGCAGGAGGATCACTCCCGGGGTCAAAGCCCTTGCCGCTCGGATGACCTCGATTGCGTCATCGGTACGACTTCGATTGACATAGACGCAAATGAGCCCCCACTGGTCGGCCTGCAGACGCTGGATGAGATCCATGCCATCCCCGGCATCCACAGTCTCACGATTGTGGGTGAGCCAGCTCTCCAGATCAGCAGGCATATTTGCCCCAAGCCGCAGCAACAGAGCTCGATCGTTGTTGACTCTTCCTCGATCCGTCTGGCGTCGATCGATATGGCCAGTAGGCTCGCAGAGCCCTTGTCCAGCCACCAATTCAAGGCTGATTCGTCCGGATGTGTCAATCGGGGGCGTAATACGCCGAACCTCGATCTCATGAATGCCATTAGGCAATCGGGCGAAATGGAACACTCCTGTGGCACGCTGCAAGACCCATTCGGTGGACGGATCCGGCCGATCATCGAGTCCAGCAGCGACAGATGCGATCACGACTGCGCCGGATGCTTCGGCCCACAGAGCGAATCCCTGTGCCATGGAGGTGCCCGCTCGCGTCGACCAGAGGAATGAGCCTGGATCTACGACGAGACGGTCTACTGGAGGATCAATCATTCGAGAAAGTTCTTCGAAAGCTTCCGCAGGGTCGGGTGCGTGCACGACTCTTCGGGCGTAGTCACCCTTGAAACCAAGTAGGACACAACTGCCGTTGCGCCATGGTGTTGCCAGATCGAAGCCAAGGTATTCCGCCTGGTCGATCAGGTCGTTCGGCATCGCCGCACTAAGGACAGCTACCCGCTCTCCCTGGCGAAGTCCTTGATCAACGAACTGAAGTTGACAGGCTAGCTTAGCGGTATCAGCACCCCCGGTGAGAAGGTACAAACCCTCTCTCCGGAGACCTCCGATTCGCTCGTCGAGCGGTCCAATTCCTGTCGAGACATCCACAGTTTCCCTGCCTTTTGCAAGCCATCTTGAATGCACGCAATCCAATCTAACGAGCAACGGGCGTGCCATGACGGGAACAAGCAAGAGGCCGGTCTCCAACCTGGAAACCGGCCCTTTGCTGGCGCATAGCAGCCGTTGACCATGCGCGTCACGTTTGGTCCGTGGTTGAGGGTTAGTTGATTCCGCCTGTCAGGCGCTTGACGAAGGGGCTCAGAAGCAGGGCAATGATACCCGCCGCACCTACGAACAATGCCACGTTGAAGTAGAGTGTTTCCGCGGGCAACGTCTCGAGCCGCCCTGCCACGAGCCCGGCGAAAAGGTTGCCTAGCGCTGCGGCGATGAACCACACACCCATCATCTGCCCAAGGCGTCCCGGAGGCGCCAGCTTCGTCATCGACGATAAGCCCACTGGCGACAGCGCCAACTCGCCAACGGTGAACAGGAAGTACGTCGCCACGAGCCAGCCCATAGACACGGGACTCTCGGGAGTAGCGTTCGCCGCCCCCCACATGATCACGAAGAACCCGGCAGAGAGCCCGAGCAGTCCCAGGGCGAACTTCATCGGGATCGATGGATTCCGTCGGCGATGGGCCAGCCATGTCCACAGCGTTCCGAAAACCGGTGCCAGGACGATAATGAAGAACGGGTTGACGTTCTGTAACCAGCCGGCAGGGATCTCCAATCCGAACAGCGACCGATTCGTGAGATCGCGCGCGAACAGGTTCAGCGATGAACCGGCCTGCTCAAATCCTGACCAGAAGATTGCCGCAAGTATGAACAACCAGAAAATAACCATCAAGCGTTGCTTCTCGATACTTACGCCGTCACCGTCACGCCTGGTTACGAGAAGGCCGACGTTGGCCAGGATGAACAAAGCCAGCGTGATGAGAATGGCCCATTGGCCGCCAGCCACGGCGGTCATGCCGCTCATCAAAGCTGGCAGGCCGGCAGACAGCGCCACGATGGTGAGGCCCAAGGCGCCGGCCATAGCGACGCCGAAGATCAGATAGGCGAAGAATAATATCGAGACGAGAAGAATTCCATAACCGACCCACGTGGCGAACGTCTCGAGGCTCAGACCGAGGGCCCCGGACACCAGGAGCCAGACGATCAGGATCACGACTGCGAGAGCGACGCCCGTCGTGAGGAAGAAATTGCGGCTCCGGCGACTCACGACCTCCGGGTCGTCCGTAGACTGGAATTTGCCCGCGTCGCCCAGGTATTTGCCACCCAACCGGTACTGGATGAGGCCCAGAATCATCCCGAAGCCCGCGGCTGAGAACCCCCAATGCCAATTGCCCGCCAGATCGAACCAGGGAGTGCTCAGGCCCTCGCCGAGTGAGCTGCAGACAAACGGACCGAGTACGGCGCCAATGTTGATCCCCATGTAGAAGACCGAGAATGCGGCATCTCGCTGGGCACCCGCCTCTTCACGTTCGAGTTTGGTAGCGCTATCCGATTTCGGAAACAGGTCACCTACCATCGTGCTGACGTTGGGCTTCAGCAGGCCCGTACCGATCACGATGAAGAAGAGTCCGAGAAAGAACGAGGGGATATCGGGCATGCCAACCAGAGGCGCGGCCAGTGTGAAGTGTCCGAGCGCGATGATGCAGCCCCCGACGAATACTGCCCGCCTCTGTCCCCAGAGCTTGTCAGCGATCCAACCGCCGGGAAGCGTGAGAAGATAAACCATGGAGGTGTACAATCCGTAGACTGCACCAGCTGTCGCCTCGTCGAAGCCAAGGCCCGCGTTTTCCTGTGTGGCTACCGCAGTCATGAAGAGGATTAGCAGGGCACGCATCCCGTAGTACGAGAAGCGCTCCCACATCTCAGTGAAGAACAGCGTAGCCAGCCCTCGAGGCTGTCCGAACCATTGATCCTCAGCGTTCACTGCGGCTTCAGTCCAACCAGGTGTCTGGTCGCTCATCAAGTTCCTCTCGCTCCGGTCTCTCACTCATCCGCCGGACGAACTACTCCCGGCGGTGTAAAAGTCGGCGCAATATCGGGGGGGGAGCGACGCAAGAGCAAGCGAAGTGCTTCAATGGTGCCGGTGTCAGTCGTTCAGGCCCTCAATAAAAGCACTCGCAGCGGCTGGCCAATCGTAGCGACGGGCCCGCAGTGTGCCCGCTTTTCCGAGTCGCACGGCCAGGTCCGAATCTGTCAGAATACGTTCAAGAGCATGAGCTAGCGCGGCTGGATCACGAGGCGGGACGAGCAGGGAGGTTTCACCATGTGGGGCGACCTCTGGAACGGCACCTGACTCCACGGCAACGATTGGAAGGCCGTGGGACATCGCTTCCAGGAAGACGATTCCGAAACCTTC
>JBDHMQ010000107.1:0-5910 GCA_039656095.1 Gemmatimonadota bacterium
TCCTCGGTAGCGGAGGCCGTGGCCGGAATCGCAGACGGAATCAGCGAGGGAGAAGTCGTCCTGGTAAAGGCCTCACGTGGAGAGCGGCTGGAGCGCGTCGTCGAAGGCCTGGTCGAGCTGTGCGGGGAGGGGAGTAGCTGATGCTCTACCATCTCCTGTTCCCGCTTGCCGATCAGTACAGCATCCTCAACGTGTTCCAATACATTTCTTTCAGGGCCGCAGGCGCCATGGTCACCGCGTTGCTCGTGTCATTTGTAGCCGGTCCCCCGATCATTCGGCGACTCGAGGCTCGTAATATCGGCCAGGTTGTCAGGCTCGAAGGCCCGCGATCGCATCACAGCAAGGCCGGCACCCCGACCATGGGCGGGATCATCATTCTCGTGTCAATCTTCATCTCGACGATCCTGTGGGCGCCGCTCGACAGCTGGTACATCCACGCGGCACTCGCCATGACATTCGTGACCGGGCTGATCGGGTTTACCGATGACTACCTGAAAGTCGTCCGTCATGAATCGCGAGGTCTGATAGCCAGGCACAAACTGATCTGGCAGTTCGTGGTCGGGCTCGGATTCGGTGCGCTGCTCCTATGGCTTCCTCTGCCGCCGGAAGGAGACGTCACACATCGGCTCGTCCCGTTCTTGAAGAACGTAGAGCTGGTTCTGCTGCCGATCGCGTTTCCTCTCTTCGTGGCCACGGTCGTTGCCGGTTTTTCCAACGCGGTAAACCTGACGGATGGCCTTGATGGACTCGCATCGGGATTGTCCGCGATTTCGGCCCTGACGTTAGCCCTGTTCGCATACGTAATGGGACGAGTGGACACTTCGTTTTACCTCGGTCTCCCGTATCTGCCGGGAGCCGGTGAGCTGACTGTGTTCTGTGTTTCGGTTGCTGGAGCTGCGATAGGATTCCTGTGGTTCAATGCGCCTCCCGCAACTGTATTCATGGGCGACACCGGCTCTCTTGCCCTGGGCGGTGCCATCGGTACGGTGGCCGTTCTACTCAAGTCGGAACTGCTGCTGGTTGTCGTCGGTGGAATGTTCGTCCTGGAGGCACTCTCGGTACTGATCCAGACCTCGACATTCAAGCTCACACGTCGGTACACGGGCACGGGCCGCCGCGTGTTTCGCATGGCACCGCTGCATCACCATTTCGAGCAACTTGGTTGGCCTGAGACCCGGGTGGTCATCCGGTTCTACATCGTAGGAATCATCTTTGCGCTGGTCGCTCTCGCGACCCTCAAGGTCCGATGAGCAGGCGCGAGATGCCGTTCGGTTCCGGCGCCACGGTCAGCGTGCTCGGTCTCGGAGTATCCGGCACAGCTGCAGCGCGACTGGCAACCGCACGAGGTGCGATCGTATACGCGAGTGATGCGTTCGCTGGAGTGGAACAGAAAGCGGCCGCGCAGGCGCTCGTAGCCGACGGCATCAGCGCCGAAGCCGGGCAGCATGACATGGATCGGATTCTTCACTCCGATCTTGTCGTGGTGAGCCCGGGGATCAGTCCGTTCTCGGAAGTGCGTCAGGAAGTCTCAGCCGCTGGAATTTGCACTATCGCAGAGGTCGAACTGGCATACGGTGCGCTGCGCAGCCGTGTGATCGGAATTACAGGCACCAACGGCAAGACCACCACGACCAGGCTCGCTGCGACCCTGCTTAGTGAGAGCGGTATCTCTGCTGTCGCCGGTGGTAATATCGGTGAGCCGCTCTCCTGGACCGCCATAAAGCCCGATCAGCCCGACTGGGTGGTCGTGGAATTGAGTAGCTTCCAGCTAGCCGACCTGGAGCATTTTCGTGTGGATATCGGCGCCCTTCTCAACCTCGCTCCTGATCACCTGGACCGTTACCGCGATCTGCAAGCGTATTTCGGTGACAAGCAGAAGCTGTTCGCAACCGGACACTCCGATTCAGCCTGGGTTTTGAACGCCGACGATCCTGCAGTACTCGATCTCGCCGAATCTGTATCCGACGGGGCATTCCGGTTCTCTCTCGACGGGCCGGTCGCCCGTGGAGCCTGGTTGTCTGACGACGCAATGATGGTTGGAAATATCGTCGGTACGGATGAGCTGTGGATGCCAGCGAGTGACTTGCCGTTGGTAGGCATGCACAACGTCGCCAATGCCCTCGCAGCCGCCATCGTCGCAAGATTGGCTGGCTGTCCGACCGATGGCATCGGTACCGGACTGCGCATGGAATGTGATCTCCCACACCGCCTAGAGCCCGTTGAAGAATCTGATGGCGTTCTATGGATCAATGATTCGAAGGCTACCAACGTGGCAGCCGCGACTGCTGCTGTCCGGTCCTTCGATCGCCCGATCATCATGATGCTTGGTGGCCGCCACAAAGGAGAGCCGTACTCCTCAATCGCAGAAGCCGGACAAGGACGCCTGAAGGCCATCGTCGCATTCGGCGAAGCTGCTCCCAAGATCGTAGCCGAATTGGAGAACGCCCCTGCTCAAGTTTCTGTCGAGAACGGAATGGACGCTGCTGTTCGTTCTGCGGCTCGGCATGCGGAACCAGGCGATGTCGTGCTGTTCTCGCCAGCCTGCTCGAGCTTCGATATGTACCCCAACTATGAGGCACGAGGCGAAGCGTTCGTCCGTACGGTGCGAGCACTTTCCCGGAATGAGGGTGCATCATGACCTCAGCTACCCGGACCTCGACCTTTGGCCTTCGCGGCTTCCCGGTACGACCCGGGACCAGCAAATCGGTTGCCGGAAAATCTTTGATCGCTATCACCATGCTGTTCGTAGCGTTCGGCCTGTTATCGGTTTACAGCGCGAGTTCGTTCGTGGCTCAGTCCGCAGGACTCCAGGACAGCCACTACTTGTTCCAGCAGGCATCTCGAGCCGGCATCGGACTCATGGTTCTTCTCGTCGCGAGCCAACTCGATTACCGCCTGTACCGAAAGCTGGCATGGCCAATCCTGGGCGTCGCTGTATTGCTGCTGATCCCGTTGCTGCTCCCGTGGACGCATTCCATTGCTCCTCGTGTGAACGGGGCTCGACGCTGGCTCGACCTGGGTGTGACAATCCAGCCCTCTGAACTGGCGAAAATCGCAGTCGTCATGTGGACAGCTGCCATTGCGGTCAAGAAACAGGACTCCCTGCACGATGTACGCGAAGGGCTCTTGCCGATCGGTCTAGTGGTAGGATTCGTCTGTCTCCTCGTGCTGGCTGAACCCCATTTCTCAGCCGCACTCTGGATTGCCATTCTTGCCGCTGTCGTCCTGTTTGCTGCCGGTGCGCGCCTCACCCATTTCGCTCTGGCAGCAATAGCAATTGCGCCGCTCGGACTGTTGGCCGCTCTTTCAAGTGGCTACAGACGCGAGAGGCTCAGCGCCTTCGTCGCAAACTTCATCGATCCGACTTCGGTCGCCGCCACAAGTGGTTATCAGCTCCGACAGTCGATGATTGCCATCGGCTCAGGCGGAATAACTGGAGTCGGATTCGGTCGCAGCAATCTCAAAATGTCGTACCTGCCGGAACCTCAGAACGACTTCATTTTTTCGATCATTGCCGAAGAGTGGGGGTTGATCGGAGCGGTTGTGCTCATCTGCATGTTCGTGGCCTGGACGCTCATTGGGATTCACATAGCCCGCAACGCACCTGATGTGCACGGTCGCCTCCTGGCAGTCGGTATGACTGCTCTCGTTTCGCTGTCAGCCTTCGCGCACATGGGTGTCGCCCTCGGGTTGCTTCCGACGACGGGAGTGAACCTTCCGTTCATCAGCGCCGGCGGTACCAACCTGATTCTGATGCTCGGAGCGACGGGAATCCTGCTCAATGTGTCAACAGCATGGAAGCGCTGACCGGTGGCGATACGCGTCTTGATCTCGGGCGGCGGTACCGGGGGGCATCTGTATCCGGCTTTGAACATTGCGGCTGCCTTGCGCCGCGCGGATCCCAACTGCGAGCTACTGCTCGTCGGAGCGGAGCGGGGAATCGAGCGCAGAATTCTGCCTTCCTCGGGCTACGCCTATCGCCTTCTGCCTGTACAGCCCCTGCGGCGTACGCGACCCTGGCAGAACTGGCGCATCCTGGCCGCGGCGCCTCGTGTGTTCTCGGGTCTGACCGAGGCGTTCCGATCTGTCAAACCACATGTAGTCGTAGGAACGGGTGGCTATGCATCGGCACCTGCGCTTGCCTATGCGATCGCGTCTCGAAAACCAACTGTTCTGCAGGAAGCAAACGCATTTCCCGGTTTGGTCACAAGGTTGCTAGCTTCGCATGCTGCCCAAATCCACCTGGGATTCCCGGAAGCGGCGGAACACCTGAAGCCGGGCCGAGCTACGCGCGTAGAGGTATACGGCAATCCAGTCGCGATTCCGGGTGCCGTGGATGGGGCATCAGAATTCGAGTGGCCCGCCGGACGCGTACTCCTGACAACGGGTGGAAGCCAGGGTGCGCGCGGATTGAACGAGTTGCTGCTGCGGGAACTCTCTGGAGCGACTCGCTGGCCGAATGGCGTGACGATGGTGTGGATTTCCGGACCCGATCATCACGAGGCCATATCGGCGGCAGTCCGCGGCACAGCTTGGGCGGACCGGATTCGGGTCGTGCCATACGTGGACGCCCTGGGTCAGAGTCTGAATCGCATCAGCCTTGCCATCTCCCGAGCTGGTGCGATGTCTACTTCGGAACTCGCGGCAGCCGGAGTGCCCGCACTGTTGGTGCCACTTCCATCCTCGGCGGAGGATCACCAGCGGTTCAATGCCGACGCGCTCGCCGGGGCGGGTGCTGCACGGGTGTTCGAACAGGAGTCTACTCCTGCAGGCGAACTGTGGGCCTCCGTCCTGGAGCTGTTGGATTCGGAATCTTCATTGCAGGCGATGGCCGATGCAATGCGATCGCGAGGACGCCCGGACGCCGCCGACAGGATCGCGGCCGACGTACTGGAGCTGGCGCGGCTCGAGGCGGGAGCGTGATATGCCAATGACTGAATTCGCTCTTCCGCGCCGTGCGGACCTTCCATCCACGGGCCAGCCCGTATTTCTGCTCGGAATTGCCGGTGCCGGAATGCAGGCTCTGGCTCTGGCTCTGTGTTCTGAGGGATACGACGTCTCCGGTTCTGACCGAGACCTCCTGGCTGCGCGGACCCTTGAAAAGCACGGGATCCGGATCGTACCCGAATCCGATACCACTGAGGTGTGTCTCGCCGGACTGGTTGTCTACAGTTCTGCCTTGCCGGAGGATCATCCGGCTCTCAAGGCAGCCAGATCTGCGGGAATCCCAACCATTAAACGTGCCCGTGCCCTGGGCGCGCTGGTGAATGACCGGCTGCTGGCTGCCGTGGCGGGCACACATGGCAAGACGACCGTTACAACAATGCTTGCACTTGCTACAGAACGCGCTGGTATGGATCCGCTGGCTCTGATAGGAGGGCGTGTGGCCCCATGGGGGAGCAATATGCGCCCCGGAGCCGGAGAGCTCGCCGTCGTTGAAGCGGATGAATTCGACCGCTCATTTCTCGAGCTCGATCCCGATCTCGCCATCGTCACATCGGTCGAGGCTGAACACCTCGAATGTTACGGTGATATCGAGGCGCTAGAGACCGGATTCGGGACCTTCACCTCGCGCGCGAAGCGACTGCTCGTTTGTGCTGACGATGCTGGCGCGATGCGGATAGCAGCCGATCACACATACTCCCGATCCTATGGATTCGCCCCAGACGCTACATACCGCGTTGGTGTGGTCGAAGCTGGACGGGCTGGGCAGTCATGCCTGTTGTATACCGAGACCGAGACGCTGCCATTCCGCCTGGGTGCACCCGGCGCCCACAATGCCCAGAATGCGGCGGGTGCCATTGCCGCAGCTCTATGGCTCGGTGCAGATCCGGCCAGTCTCGCCGACAGCCTCGAGCAGTTCCACGGCGTCGATCGGCGCCTGCAGGTACTCCACGAGTCAGACCAGCT
>JBDHMQ010000108.1:0-5845 GCA_039656095.1 Gemmatimonadota bacterium
TGTGATTGCGGCTGTTAACGTCGTCTTTCCATGGTCCACATGACCAATCGTTCCCACGTTTACATGCGGCTTTGTGCGCTCAAATTTTTGCTTCGCCATCTCGACGTCGCTCCTTAAAATTTCCGATACAAGCGGGACCGCTCAGCTGCGACCCTCGATGATTTCCTCAGCCTTCGTCTTCGGTACCTGGGAGTAGTTCGCGAACTGCATCGAGTAGACTGCGCGCCCCTGGCTCAGGGAACGTAGCGTCGTCGAGTACCCGAACATCTCCGATAGCGGGACCGATGCGCCGATTACCTGCGCTCCTGCCCGCTGCGTCATTCCACCAATCTTACCTCGACGACTCGACAGGTCGCCCATTACATCGCCCAGATAGTCATCCGGAGTTACGACTTCGACGTCCATGATCGGCTCCAGCAAGACTGGATCACCGCGGCGAACGGCCTCTTTCAGCGCCATCGAGCCAGCGATCTTGAACGCCATCTCATTTGAGTCCACGTCGTGGTACGAACCGTCGATCAGCGTCGCCTTAATATCGATCAACGGATATCCGGCCAGAACACCCGATTCCATCGCCTCTTTCATCCCCTGCTGCACAGGATTGATGTATTCGCGCGGAATCGAGCCTCCGGTTATCGCATCTTCGAACACGAACCCTGCGCCCTTTTCGGCCGGCTCGATGTTGACGACGACGTGCCCATACTGCCCCCGACCACCACTCTGCTTGACGAACTTGCCCTCGACCTTGTTGGCACCAGACCGGATCGTCTCGCGATAGGCCACCTGTGGACGACCGACATTCGCGTTCACTTTGAATTCGCGACGCAGACGATCCACGATGATCTCAAGGTGCAACTCACCCATCCCGCTAATGAGGGTCTGGGCTGTTTCCTCGTCCGTATGCACGCGGAACGTGGGATCTTCCTCGGCAAGCTTTGCCAGAGCCTCAGACAGCTTGTCCTGGTCGACTTTCGTCTTCGGCTCAATAGCTACCCGAATCACCGGCTCGGGAAAGCTCATTGCTTCGAGAATGATGGGCCGATCCGAGTCTGACAACGTGTCGCCGGTTTTCGTAGATTTCAAACCGATCGCCGCACCAATGTCGCCCGCCCGCATCGCATCTACTTCTTCACGCTTGTTCGCGTGCATCTGGAGCAGGCGTGAAATGCGTTCTTTCTTCCTGCCCTGGGTTGCGTTCATGACGTGCGAACCGGCCTCGATCGTGCCCGAGTAGACCCGAAAGAATGTCAGCCGTCCCACAAATGGATCGGTCATGATCTTGAACGCCAGCGCCGCGAACGGTGCGTCGTCGTCGGCAGCTCTTTCTTCGAACTGTTCGTCGTGATTCGGCAGATGACCAATGACAGGGGGAACATCAATCGGAGATGGCAGATAGTCGATGACAGAATCGAGTAGCCGCTGCACGCCCTTGTTCTTGAAGGACGCGCCACACAGTACCGGTGTAATCGCTCCTGCCAGAGTCGCCTTCCTTACGGCGCGACGGACTTCGTCTTCGCCAAGCTCGCGACCTTCGAGATAGTGCTCCAGCAGTTCCTCATCATGTTCAACGGAAGCCTCGATCAACTCATGGCGCAGTGTGTCCGCACGCTCGCGAAGAGCCTCCGGAATATCACCCTCCGTCCAATTGACACCGAGCGAAGCCTCGTCGTAGACCACCTCAACCATCTTGATCAGGTCCACGTGTCCGGTATAAAGCTCGCCTTCACCAAGCGGGAACATCACCGGATACGCATTGGCACCAAGTCTATCACGCATCATCTCAACCACGTTGGCGAAGTCCGCGCCAACACGATCCATCTTGTTGACGAAGGCAATCCGCGGCACACCATACTTGTCTGCCTGGCGCCAGACCGTCTCCGACTGCGGCTCCACACCACCGACAGCACAAAACAGTGCCACTGCACCGTCCAGAACACGCAGGCTGCGTTCAACTTCTACTGTAAAGTCGACATGGCCGGGAGTGTCGATGATGTTGATTTGATACTCTTCACCATCTTGCGTCCAGAAGCAGGTCGTAGCGGCTGACGTAATCGTGATGCCGCGCTCCTGTTCCTGCTCCATCCAGTCCATGATGGCGTCACCGTGATGTACCTCGCCCATCCGGTGCGTGCGCCCGGTATAGTAGAGGACTCGTTCGGTCGTGGTCGTTTTACCGGCATCAATGTGCGCCATGATGCCGATATTCCGAACCTTTTTCAGCGGTGTAGTGCGTGCCATCTCAATATCTATCTTCGCGTCACGTCGTCGAAATCAAATTCATCGAATCGCGGATGCCGTACTACCAGCGGTAGTGGGCGAACGCCTTGTTCGCTTCCGCCATCCGGTGCACATCTTCCTTCTTGCGGACTGCTCCGCCCTCACCATTCGCCGCATCAAGAAACTCACCGGCCAGCCGATCAGACATCGACTTACCACTCCGACCCCGAGCGAAGCTGACAAGCCAGCGTCGGGCGAGTGAATCTCGCCGACGAGCATTCACTTCCATCGGAACCTGATATGTCGCTCCACCAACCCGCCGACTCCGGACTTCAAGTACCGGCTTCGCGTTCGCCAGCGCCTGACGGAATACGTTGAGTCCGGGCTGCCCCGTCTTCTCTTCGATTTTCCGCATCGCCTCGTAAAAGATTCCGTCCGCCACAGACTTTTTGCCGTCAAGCATCAATACATTGACGAAGCGTGTGACTTCCTGGCTCCCATACTTCGGATCTGCCGGGGGCTCTCTGTAGACTGCCTGTTGCCTGCGTGACATATACCCTTCCTTGAACAGATAACCCGGCCTGTTAACGGCCGGGTCGACCCTGCTGTCCGTTCTTCACGAGATGGCATCCGGTTTCAACCGAATCGCCGTCTCGTGGCCGGTTAACGCTTGGTTCCGTACTTGGAGCGACCCTGCCGTCGGTCCGAAACGCCGGATGCGTCCAGCGTTCCGCGAACGATGTGATACCTCACACCCGGCAGATCCTTAACCCGACCGCCCCTGATCAGGACGATACTGTGCTCCTGCAGGTTGTGTCCTTCGCCGCCGATGTATGCTGTTACTTCGTAGCCGTTGGTCAGTCGAACACGCGCAACTTTTCGAAGCGCCGAATTCGGCTTCTTCGGTGTGGTCGTGTAGACCCGCGTGCAGACACCTCGCTTCTGCGGACTGGCTTCGAGTGCCGGCGCTTTGCGCTTCTTCTCGGCCCTTACCCGCCCTTTGCGAACCAACTGGTTGATTGTGGGCATATCCCTGCTTGCCGCCTGTGTCGCATCGTTTACGTGCTTTGAAACCCGAAGGCTCCGTTAACAAAAGCCGAAGCGCAGAACCTCCTGCGGTCAGCCTTAGACCCCATGCGTCAGAAACCGCCCTCCAGGTGTCTCGCACACGCAGCGCCCGAGTGCGAAGCCGGAGAAGCGGTGAATACTATCTCGAGGCAACGTTGCCCCATCAATAAACGGTTGCCGAACGTCTAGTCGGCAGACTGCAAATAGTAGATGACCTGGCGAGGGATGTCAAGCAGCGCCCGCCCTCAGAAGAAGGCAGGCGGATGCTCGCAATCCGTGTGTCTGGAACCGGCCTGAGTCCCAGTCAGCTGGCTTCGATCTCTCCCCCTGCCTCTGCCTCTGCCGGCTCTGCATCTCCGCGCAATTCGGCGAACAGGCCACCGGCGGGAACGGCTGGTTCCGGCTCGACACGCCGCATCGAATCCAACTCCTCCTGCAGGGGCTCACCGACCAGGAATTCCACCTCCTGGAAGCGATGCGTTCCTGTACCCGCTGGGACCAGATGTCCGATGATAATATTTTCCTTCAAACCCTTGAGTTCGTCCCTGGCACCGTGCACTGCAGAATCTGTCAGAATGCGCGTTGTCTCCTGGAAGGAGGCGGCGCTGATGAATGACTCCGTAGTGAGACTGGACTTCGTGATGCCGAGCAGAACCGGCTCAGAACGCGGGGGCTGCTTGCCGGCCTCGACGGTCATCCGGGTATGGTCACGGAATTTCATCCGGTCAACATGCTCGCCCTCAAGATACTCGGTCTCTCCAGGATCTGTGACCTTAACCTTCTGGAGCATCTGCCGAACGATGCACCCGATGTGCTTGTCGTTGATCCGAACACCCTGCAGTCGGTAAACCTCCTGGATCTCATCCTGGAGATACTCCTGCACAGCCCGCGCACCCTTAACCTGGAGAATATCGTGCGGATTCACCGGCCCTTCGGATAACCGATCGCCCGCCCGCACCATATCACCCTCGTGCACTCTGAGATGCTTACCCACCGGCACCTGATAGACCTGCGGATCACCCGCACCCTCCATCTCAACCAGAATCTCGCGCTTCCCGCGCTTGATACCACCAAAACTCACGCGACCGTCAACCTCGGTAATAGTCGCCGGGTCCTTCGGTCGACGCGCTTCAAACAACTCAGCTACGCGCGGGAGACCCCCGGTGATATCCCGAGTTTTGTAGGCCTCGCGGCTGATCTTGGCCAGCGTGTCGCCAGGCTTGACCTTCTCGCCGTCCCGCACGAGAAGTTGAGCACCCACCGGAACGATGAACTCACGCAGCTTCTTACCCTTCGCATCGACGATCTCGATACGCGGGTGAAGTTTCTTGTCGCGGTCCTGGATGATCACCAGTTGGCGCCTACCCGTAGCTTCATCAAGCTCCTCGCGGAACGTTTCTTCGGGCACAATGTCGTTATAACTGATCACACCGTCATGGTCGGCGACGATCGGCTCCGAATACGGATCCCAACTGAACAGCAAGTCGCCGGGCTTCACTTCGGCTCCGTCCTCGGTATGCAACGTCGCACCATACGGAACGGCAAGACGAGACCGGACCCGGTCTCCCTCGGTCCGCATCTGGATCTGACCCTCACGGCTCGTCACCACCATGGCACCATCCGGACTCTCGACCGCCACGATGCGCTCGAATCCGATGGTTCCTTCCAACTTCGACTTGCGCTGAGTCGTCGCAGCAATACGAGCTGCCGTTCCTCCGATATGGAAGGTGCGGAGCGTCAGCTGAGTACCAGGCTCACCAATTGACTGAGCCGCCAGGATACCCACAGCCTCTCCGATGTCCACCATCTCCATCGTGGCCAGGTTTCGGCCGTAACATTTCTGGCAGATCCCTCTTCGACTCTCACAGGTAAGAACGGAGCGAATTCGGACAGACTGCAAACCAGCCTCTTCGATCGCCCGTGCATCCGCCTCACTGATGATTTCACCACTCTTGACGATGATTTCGTCGCTGATCGGATCGACAATATCATCGCGTGCAACGTTGCCGATGACTCGCTCTCGCAGCGGCTCGATGATGTCTTCGCCCTCTTTGAGCGCAGATACATCAAGGCCGAGCCCCGTACCGCAGTCCTCCTTCGTGACCGTCACGTCCTGGGCCACATCAACAAGCCTGCGCGTGAGGTAGCCGGCATCGGCGGTCTTAAGCGCCGTATCGGCCAACCCTTTTCGGGCTCCATGGGTCGAGATGAAGTACTCGAGAACGCTGAGACCCTCGCGGAAATTGGCGCGAATGGGACTCTCGATAATTTCGCCGATTCCACCCGTCAGCTTCTTCTGCGGCTTGGCCATAAGGCCGCGCATGCCCGCGAGCTGTCGAATCTGATCGCGCGATCCACGCGAACCGGAATCGAACATCATGAAGATCGGATTGTAACCGTCCTCCGATTTGGCCAGCGAATCGATCATCGCATCAGCGACATCGTTATTCGCATGCGTCCACGCATCAATCACCTTGTTGTAGCGCTCACCGAACGAGATCACGCCCTTGTGGTACGCCTTCGTGAATCGGTCAACCTGAGTCTGCGCTTCGGCGAGAAT
>JBDHMQ010000109.1:0-6779 GCA_039656095.1 Gemmatimonadota bacterium
GGCGAGCACTCGCTATCCCTGGACGGCGTTGCGACTAACTGCACGGTAGTCGGGGATATCTCGCGTACGGCGACCGTGGCTGCAAATGCGACGGCGCAGGAGAGTTACGAGGTCACGTGTGCAGCAAATCAGATCACGGTCCAGGCTCAGACAGGCGGCGACCCGATCGACCCAGACGGATATACCGTAACGCTAGACGATGTTGACTCGCAGAGCCTGGATGTGAACGGGAGCGTCATGTTCGGGCCTGTAACGGCTGGCCTTCACAAGCTGGAGCTCACGGGCATGGCCGCGAACTGCACCGTGGACGATGAGAACCCACGAAACGTCGATGTCGTCGACGGGGAGAGCGCCGGGACCACATTCGTCGTGTCGTGCGGCGGCGGAAGCCTCGTCGTGAACACTTCGACTAGCGGTAGCAACGCCAACCTGGACCCAGACGGCTACACCGTTGTCGTGGACGGCACCGAGTCGCAGGCGATCGAGAACGATGGGCAAGTCAGTTTCCCAGGTCTCGCCGACGGCACTCACTCCGTCGAGCTGCAGGGAGTCGACTCACCGTGCGTCGTGCTCGGCTTCAATCCCCGCGCCGTCGAGGTGCCAGGCGAGGAAACCTTCGAGGTCCAGTGTGGAGAGTCCGGCTCAGTAATCACGTTCATACGCGACTCCAACGTCTGGCAGATCCTTCCGGACGGAAACGGAGAGCTGCAACTCACGACAGACGGCGTGGCTGTCGGCGGCTACGGCCATGTGAAATGGTCACCTGACGGCACGCGAATGGTGTTCCCCCGCTCGACCACCTGCTCGGACAGCTGGACTGGCCCCTGTAATGCGATCTTTACGGCGGATGCTGATGGGTCCGACATCATGCAGGTAACATTCCCCGAGTCGGGCGTGCGCCACTGGCGCCCGGATTGGTCACCCGACGGGACCAAACTCGTCGTTTATCAGAGCGACGACCGCGGAGGCTGGAAGCTTTCGATCCTGATCGTGGATTCGGACGGCAACAACCCGAATGTCTTTAAGACCGGCGACGGGACTACCATCAACTACGCGTTTCCATCCTGGACCCCGGACGGCGAGATCATCTATGTCGAGCGAGTGATAGGAGAAAGCAGCGACGACGGCTATGTAGCGATCATAAACGTGAATGGTTCTGGATACCGGCGTCTCACGTCGAGCTCGGGAGCCCGGATATATGAGCCGGACTATTCGGGAAATCGCATCGCGTTCAAGCACAAGTTGTATGATACGGAGACTTCGTTTGATCTGATGGTGATGGACGGGGAGGGATCCCCACTCCGCAACCTGACAAACCAGGCCTACGACGTCGGCGATATCGAGTTGTCACCTGACGGCAGTCAGATAGCGTACACTCTGGAGGCCGCGGGTAGCCTCTGGATTATTGACGCTGATGGAAATAGTAACGCGATCCAATTGACCGATGGTGCGGGGGTAGCCTGGAGGGCCCTGCCGTGAGGCCAGGATCTCACAACGGACCTCCGGAGGGATCCCCGGTTGGTAGTACCGCGTTCACAGAATCAGACGTTGCTGGTGAAGGTCACGTATACCTGATAGGGAGAGGCGTTCACGAGACGAGATCGCATGTGGATGTTGGGGTGGATGGTGGTGGCTGCTGTGGTGTCCCTGCCCGGAAAAGCCATCGCTCAAACGAGCTGTTCGAAAGATGAGGCCTACTCCGTGCTGGACTTCTGGGTCGGTGAGGATGGCAGCACGCTGTTCCGAGGTGAAATTACTCGACCCGATGGAACTACCTACTTCGACCAGACTCGCTTGACTCCGCTGGAAGATAGTACCGTGAGGCAAGTCATCGAGGTGTCAGGCGACGGCGAGACATGGTGCACGACGTTTGACGCGATCTACGTGCCAAAATCGGACTAAGTTTGTCGTAAACCTTCGCCATTATTTCGATTCTCTCCAAGCAACACCGGGTTCATTGGCCCCGGCGGCAGGCGGCTCCTACGTTTCGGAATTAGGAGGTGGACTCAGAGCGAGCCACACCAGGACACCAGGACACCCGGCCCGCTCGACCAACCCGCAGAGGGAGGGACCATGACGGATGCCAATGGAGCCAACCGCCGTGAATTTGTCCAACGGTTATCGGCAGGGGTACTGGGTGCGTCGTTGTGGCCATACCTGCCCACTTTCAGTGCCGAACCGTCGCCCGATCTGCTCGCGCCCATTCGTAGAACAACGGAGTCGCAAAAGGTACTCGTCCTTGGTGCGGGACTGGCAGGACTGGCAACGGCACTGAGGCTGGCTCAGATGGGGCATGACGTCACGATCATCGAAGCCCGCAACCGGCCAGGGGGCCGTGTACACACCCTTCGAGAGCCATTCGCTGACGGGGTCTATGCGGAGGGCGGGGGCGTGGTGTTCACGGACAATTACGGGGCAGCCATCTCGTTCATCCAGGACCTCGGACTCGAAAGGACGTACCTCTCAATTCCACCCGGGCGGCCGCTGTTTCACCTCGGAGGGAGCCGCTTCGCCTTGACGCCCGATGAGCCGACATCATGGCCCTACGAATTGACGGAGGAGGAAGCCGAGCTCGGGCCGATGGGCATCGTCGGACGCTATCTGCTCGAAACGCTACCGCCAAATGCTCTCGACACGGAAGCCTGGCACATAGCACCGCTCGCCGACCTTGATCGCCTTACGCTTGGTGACTACATGCGCTCGCACGGAGCGTCAAAGGGAGCCGTTGATCTGGTCCGCGACACGCAATGGTTTGGCCCGGCGGTGGACAAGGGATCGGCGTTGTCTTCCGTGATGGCCGACCTGGCGCTGGCCACTGCCGCCGCACCGTTCGTGATCGAAGGCGGGAACGACCGGCTTCCGACTGCCATGGCTGACCGGCTCGGTGACACGATTCACTATGACACCGTGGTCACCGGCTTCGCACAGAATGAAGAGGGAGTCGAGGTGCGGGCGCTTCGAGATGGCAAGGCGGTGAGTTACCGCGCAGCACGAGTCGTATCTACGCTCCCGGCCACGGTCCTGCGTGGACTGGACTTCGAACCCGCGCTACCAGCTGACCAGGCCGCCGCGATCCGGGACCTCCCATACCTCGATTGTATACGGACGTTCATAGAGCTGAGAAAATCACCCTGGCATGGAGAAGGCGTGTCGGGCGGTGCCGCGACGGACCTGCCTATCCGGCTGCTGACCCGGTACCCCCTCACGGGTGACACCGGCCCAGACGTCCCCTGTGTTCTCGAGAGCTACGTGAGCGGGCCCACCGCTCCGGATCTCGCCGCGATGGCCGAATCCGACCTGATAGAGTTGACTCTCGCGCAGATGGAGAAGGTGCATCCGGGGATACGGGAGCATGCGATTGGCGGAACTGTCATTGCCTGGGGAGCCGACCCTTACTCGCCGGGGCACATATCCTGGCCGGGACCGGGTGACGTTACGAGTTCCCTGGCCCTGCTGCAGCGGCCGCACGGCCGGATTCATTTCGCCGGCGAGCACACTTCGATCTTGCGGTCCACGATGGAAGGAGCGCTCCGCTCGGGTCTGCGCACGGCTGCAGAAATAGCCAGGGCGGGCTAACCCCGACTACCACATCAGGACGGTCCTAGGCCAGTTCGTCGTAAAACCTTGCGATCGTCTCGATGCCCAGGTGGTAGGTAGCCAGGTCGATCCACTCGTTCGGAGCGTGCAGGTTCGAGCCGGGTAGCCCGAAGCCCAGTAGCAGAACGGGCGCGTTGAATGTCTGCTCGAATAGCGGGATGATCGGTATCGATCCGCCTTCTCGCATATAGACGGGCTCTTTCCCGAATGCCGCCTTCAGCGCGGCTGCCGCCGCCTCGAAGACCGGGTGGGTCGGGTCGGCGGCCCACGGCCAACCTCCGTGATGAGACTTCACTTCGACCGTGACACCTTCGGGAGCCAGGCGGTGCACGTGCTCGGTGAACAATCTCTCGATCTCATCCGGATCCTGATCCGGCACGAGGCGCATGGAAATTTTCGCCGTCGCTTTGGCCGGAAGCACGGTCTTCGCTCCTTCACCGGTGAAGCCGCTCAGCATCCCGTTTACGTCGAGCGTCGGACGAAATCCCAACCGTTCGTGAGTCGTGAATCCGGCCTCGCCACCAATTGCAGGAGAACCCGTAGTCTCCAGAAATTCTTCGTCTGTAAACGGAAGTTGCTCCATGTTTTTGCGATCGGCCTCGGTGATGTCGCGTACCCGATCGTAGAATCCCGGTATCGTGATGCGCTCATTTTCGTCCTTGAGACCCGCGATGATCCTGGCCAGCGCGTTGGCAGGATTGATGACTCCTCCCCCGAAACCGCCTGAGTGCAAGTCTCCGGCCGGGCCCTGAACGAACACTTCCATGTACGCCAGTCCGCGCAATCCGGTAGCTATGGTGGGGATGCTCTCACCGAGCATGCCCGTGTCGCTTACCACGACGACATCGCAGGCGAGGCGCTCCGCATTGTCTGCCAGGAAGGCCTCGAGATTCGTACTGCCGACTTCCTCTTCGCCTTCGATGACCAGCTTGATGTTCACGGGTAGACCTGCGTCCGTCGCCAGCCGCGCCTCAAGGGCCTTCATGTGCATGTGCACCTGGCCCTTGTCGTCGATCGACCCGCGTGCATACAGGCGGCCGTCACGTTCTGTCGGTTCGAACGGGGGCGAGTCCCACAAATCGACGGGATCGACCGGCTGCACGTCGTAGTGGCCGTAGATCAGCACCGTCTGCGCGGAAGGATCGACAATGTGCTGGGCGACGACGATCGGATACCCTGCCGTTCGCACGACCTCGACGTCATCGATGCCGATCTCCCGCAGGCCCGCGGCGACTTTCTCGGCGCACTCGGCCACCGAGTCGGCATATTCGGGTTCGGTGCTGATGCTGGGGATCCTCAACAGTTCCTTCATTTCCTCGACGAAACGGTCACGGTTGTCGTCGAGATATTGTCCCAGTTCATCTCTATCTGCCATGATCTTCAGTCGTTGGAGTGGTCCATCGCAAGTTCGAGCGCACCGGCCAGTAGACCACGGTCGACGGATCCGCCGCGGCGGATCGCTTCGTCCACGGCATCGCCCACGGTTCGGCGAATCGAGGCAAAGATGGCTTCGGGTTCGAGAGTGGTGTCGCTGGCGCTCTGGCAGGCGAACGCGTGGGCAGTGCCGCAGCCGGCAATCACATCAGCGATGACGGAAAACCGCTCGTCCGCCATCTGCTCAACCCGGGTATCTCCAGGCTGGAGAGCCCAGAATGGATGGTTCGCACCGGACACGATGGTTCCCACGCCCGAAGCTTCCAGTCGATCGAGTTGCTCGTCGCCGATCATGCCTGACGCGGCGGCAGCGACGAACAGGTCTGCCGGTGTATCCCAGAACTGTTCGCGGCGCTCTTCTGCTCCCGGCCCCACGTCACCGGGCAGTCGGTTGTCGTGTCGGTTCAGTAGCAGATCCTCGATCTGTGAAACATCCATCCCATCCGTAACCAGCAGCGCATCTTCCGCGTCACAGATTCCGACGATCCGAAATCCCGAACGCGCCATGTAGAGCGCTGCGGCGCCTCCCACAGCGCCAAAGCCCTGGAGAAGCACACGGGTGTCTGCCGGCTTTCGATTCTGTCGTTCGAGCAGACGAAGCGCGGATTCTACTACGCTGTAGCCCGTCACCATGCCGAATACATGAACCGGCTTTCCCAGAAGGCCGTATTCAGGCGGAACGATCATGTCGAGACCACTGCGCATCAGCTCACAGCGGCGCTCGAGCGCTGCGCCTTCGAGTCTGAAGTGTCCGGCAAGCACGCCAAGTTGCGGATGTCCGATGCCGATCTCGCGGCAGGCGGGCAGCACCAGCGGCGCTCGAGCGCTGCGCCTTCGAGTCTGAAGTGTCCGGCAAGCACGCCAAGTTGCGGATGTCCGATGCCGATCTCGCGGCAGGCGGGCAGCACGTCGCTCGATTCGCTCACATTCAGATCACCGGCCGTGCCGTATCGCGTCATCAATTCGGTCCGGATCGCCTGGAACCAGCGCCCCAGGACTTCCTGTTTGCGCGGATCGGATGGATCGAAGTCAATGCCCGATTTCGCGCCACCGATCGGCGGGCCGGCCAACGCAAACTTGAGCTCCATGGCCTTGGCGAGAAACGTTACCTCGTCCCGGTTGAGGCCGGCGCGCATGCGCGTACCCCCACCGGCTGCCCCACCCTTCAGACTGTTGATGATCAACCAGCCTCGGGCAGACGACTGCGGATCATTCCATTCGAACGCAATCTCTGGAGGCGCGCGAAAAAATTCCTCCACGCGCTCCCAGATGGCCGTCCTATCTGTCGCTAGAGCCTCCAACAATATTTCCTCCGGGGATCAGGCCTCTGGCCGCTCCCAGTCATTGTTCGATCTATCGATGTCTGGATACCACGTATCCGGATCGATGTTGATCTTCAGCACCTGGCTGGTGGCCGGGACGAGCCGCGTCACTTCACGAGTTCCGGCCCAGACATTCACCGGCCAAACGTCAACGATCGTGCTACCGTCCTCCAACTCCAGATGCAACTCCACCGGCATGACGCCGCCACTATTGTTGGTGACAGTAACTTCCACGCCATCCGCCACGTCGTTCACCGCTTCGACAGCCTGGTCGAGCGTTACGGTCTCGTAGTACCACGACTGCCAGAACCAGTCGAGATCCGTTCCGGCTGCCTCTTCCATCATCGCGAAGAAGTCCCATGGCAACGGATGCTTATAGGCCCACGTGTCGATGTAGTCGCGGTATGCCGCGTCAAACTTGTCCTC
>JBDHMQ010000110.1:0-7367 GCA_039656095.1 Gemmatimonadota bacterium
GGCCGTCCTCAGAATCAAGCCGATAGCTTTCATCATCCCCAGCAGCGTCGTCACCGATCGTGATCGTAACGCTGGCCACAGCAACGTCGGCAGAGTTCAAGAAGGGCGTCCCCAATTGACTCGATCGCTCCTCGATCCATGCATTCAGCGATGGAAGAAACAGGTCTGCGCCAGGACCGGTTACGGTGATGCGCACCGGAGCACCGATACTGAAGCTGGTCCCCGTCTGACTTGAATGTGCTGGTATTGGAATAATCGGGGGTTCAACGGATGGTTGCCAGGTGCTGATGTTTCGTCCACACGAGACCAGGACCA
This sequence comes from Gemmatimonadota bacterium, assembly GCA_039656095.1. Lineage (GTDB taxonomy): Bacteria > Gemmatimonadota > Gemmatimonadetes > Palauibacterales > Palauibacteraceae > JARFPW01. Next base: position 316 of record JBDHMQ010000110.1, read on the forward strand.
ATTGCAGGGCCAGTGGGATTGAAATGGCTCTATTCATGCGTCTATGTTGTGACAGCATGACCTGCAAAGAAAGGACACTGGTGTATCTTGACGGACCGCCGCCCGTGCTCCTAAGGTCTTCGGACGGCATTAGTGGAGACATAATCGGAGGAATGCAGTGGATAGGTACGTAGTCACACTCAGTCGATTCATTCTCGAGCAGGAACGCGACCATCCGCGGGCGACTGGAAGCCTCACGAGCCTTCTGTACGATATTGGGCTTGCCGCCAAGTTGATCCACCGCGAGGTGAGCAAAGCGGGCCTTGTAGACATCCTCGGGATGACCGGCAACGAGAATGTGCACGGTGAGAAAGTGCGCAAACTCGATGAATACGCGCACGACGTGATATTCAATGCCATGGACCACGGTGGGCATCTATGCGTGATGGCATCAGAGGAATCAGAGGATCTGATGCCTATTCCTCCCAGATTCCCGATTGGCGATTACGTGCTGCTGTATGATCCGCTCGACGGATCGTCGAATATCGACGCGAACATTTCGATCGGCACGATCTTCTCCATTCACACGCGGGTTTCGGACTGCGGTCCCGGAAATTTGGCCGACTGTCTTCAACCAGGTTCTCATCAGGTCGCCGCCGGCTACGTGATGTATGGCTCATCAACGGTACTCGTTTACAGCACCGGCGACGGAGTACATGGGTTCACGCTCGACCCGTCGATCGGAGAATTCCTTCTGTCGCATCCCGATATTCGTATTCCCGACCCAGGTAAGCGGATCTACAGCGTCAACGAGGGCAACTTTGATTGCTGGACAAAGGGCCAGCAGGACCTCGTGAACGAGCTTCGCGGCGGTTGCCATGGCGAACCGTTCTCTGCGCGGTATGTGGGTTCACTGGTTACTGACTTTCACCGCACCCTGATGTACGGCGGCCTGTTCATGTACCCCGCTGATAGCAGGAACTCAAACGGAAAGTTGCGTCTGCTCTATGAAGCCTCGCCGTTGGCGTATCTGTGCGAACATGCGGGCGGGCGCGCCACGAATGGCAGAGAGGACATCCTGTCGCTTCAGCCGGACGGCCTGCATCAGCGCACTCCCCTGTACATGGGGAATCCTGAGTGGGTAGAGATGGCTGGCGAGTTCCTGGCCAGGGATGACAGCGACTGAAGTAGTTTGCCAGATTTTACCGGCGACACCAGAACGCGAAAAGGGGGCTCCATCACGGAGCCCCCTTTTCGCATATCCTACCCGACGTCGCGCTAATGCGCTGCTTCGGATTCCTCTAGAAGAGCACTTTTACTCCCAGCTGTGCACTTCCCTGCGTGGTTCTGAATCCAATAGCCGATTCCTGGCCAAAGCTCGGATTCACGGAGTACAGGAAGTTGCCCGTAGTTTCCACTCACTATTGATCAGGTTCAGCACGTTGAAGAAGTCGGCGATCAACTCGATTCCCTGGCCGCCGGCTATCTCGCCACGCCACTTCAAACGCATGTCCAGCTTTGTGAACATATTGTTGCTGCAGGCATTTCGCGTGATGATCATCCCGACGTTCTCGCGCAGACACGAGTATTGGTTATAGAAGTCATTGAGTACAGCGGCGTCGCCGGGATCTTCCAGCAAAGCTAGATCCGTTGGATCGTTGACATCAATGACGTATACCCGGTCATTATCGTCGCCACCGTCTCCATTGACATCACCGTCGGCCATCGGTGTCCACGGGCGACCCGAGAACGTCCGCCAGATGCCGCTGAGCTGCAATCCAGCCGGAAGGTCGGCGATACCCGACAGCACGAATGTATGAGTGCGCTGGAAGTCGGCGGGACCCCAGGAACCAATCCGGTCGTCGCCCGGATCACCCAACTCATTCATGTTGCCCGCAGTCGGCGTCTCGAAAGGCCCTGTGCTGGTGATGCAGCATGAGAATGATGAGTTGTCGCGAGAGTCGGTGAACGTGTAGCCGAAATTCCAACTCAACCAGTTCGTCATTCGCTTGTCGAGGCCCATCGAGAGTTGCCAGGACCGTGACTCGGCGTTGCTCACATGCACGAGCGCTTGGTTGAAATCGAAGCGCTCGACCAGATTGCGTCCAAAGCCGAAGCCACCATCGTCATCCATGCGATCGAATGGCACCGAAACGGGACGATCCTCGACCCCGCTCCTGAATTGCTCAGGAAGAATGTTGGCGTTCTGCACAGAGAAATTCTGTGCCGTCGTCGAGAACAAGGCGTCCGCAGATACCTTGAATCCATCACCCAGATCACGATCAAACCCGAAGCTCGCCTTCCAGGTGCGGGGATATTCGAAGTCTTCCGAGAACACGTTCACGTTCGGAGAGAACGCGAAGCCCGAGCCCGCACATTCCGTCGGGATATTAGCTGGGTCGGCGTAAGCCCCGTAATCGGCGCGCGGTTCCGGTGAGGAGTTGCTGCAATTCAGAAAGACCTGGTTGGCCCCTGTGTTGAGCAGCGAGTTCGAGTATAGAACTGACGGGAAGCGGCCAAAGAACAGGCCGACGCCACCGCGAATCTGTGCGTTGCCTTCACCCGTCGGATCGAAGGTGAAACTCATCCGCGGAGACAGATTTTTGTCCCCTGGAGCGATGTCGGTCCGCAGACCTAGCTGTGAGTCCAGAAGATCCTGGTTCAACGGCGCCTTGTCCGGCAGTGTCGTGATGTCATACCGCAAGCCCGTCGTAATCGCCAGCTGGTCCGACGGATGCCACGTGTCTTGCACGTAGAATGAGAATTCCCGTGTCCCATATTCGGCCAACGGCGTCACATCGTCAGCCGTATTAAACAAGCCGTCCGGACCCGGGAAGGGCAGGTTTCTCGAGTAGTCGTCCGCAATCCGGTTTTCCAAATTCGACAGTGCACTCGTCCATCCGGGGGTTCCGCGCGTGCCTGTGTCTTCGAATTCGAATTCGCCGAACTGGTTGAAGAAGAAGAAGTTCACATACGAGAAGCTGTTGAAATGCACACCGAACTTCAAGTCGTGATTTTCCAACGCCACGTGCAGATTATCGATGAACTCGAACGTAGTCTCTTCCAGGTTGTTCGGGAGCACGGGATCATTCATCCCCTCGAAGTCCAGAAACTCACGGTCCACGCCTGTGCCACACGTGCCATCTCCGTTGTCGACTCCGAAGCAACTGTTGAGGAATACTTCGATCTGAGGCAACTCAGTAGTCGCAGTTCTTGGCCTCGGCTCAGTCGCATACTGCGCTCGCGCCTCGTTCCAGACCGTGGGAGACAGAATCGACGTCAACGACAAGACGCTAGAATTACCGGTATTATTGAAGATGCCACCGTTATTGAAGGTCTCATTCGAACTGATCCGGTCACCTTCCGATACGAGATCGGTGAAGTTGTGCCTCAAGGTCAGCCGGTTGTTGTTGTTCAACTGCCAGTCAATGCGAGCGAAGACCGTCGTTTCGTCCTGCGTCTGTGAGACTTCACCCGCAAAGTCTTCCACGCCGTATACGCTTGACAGGATGTCTAGGAATCGGGCGACACTGTCCGGATGGGCTCGCAGGCGCGAGTCCGGCGTCGAAGTCGGGTCAGGCAAGCCGAACACTGGCTGGTCGCGGTCCTGTCGTTCGACAGCCAGGAAGAAGTGGATCTTGTCCCTTACAATTGGGCCAGAAAGCGTAAACCCGAGCTGCTGGGAAGCGAAGTTTGACTCGCGACCAAAGAAATCCGCCCTGGTGAGAGAGCCATCGCGCCAGTATCCGAAGGCGCTTCCGCCGAACTCATTCGTGCCTGATTTCGTGACTGCGTTGATCACGCCGCCGCTGAAGAAGCCGAATTCCACGTCGAAGCCGTTCGAAACGACCTGAAATTCCTCCACGCTCTCGATCGAGAACGCAAACGGAATCCGGTCCGAGCCTCGGGCCTCGCCACCAAAGAAAGTCCCGGTCGAACCCGCTCCGTCGATCTGGATCAGGTTGGCTCCTCGCCGTCCGCCACCGAGGGAAATGTTCCCACCCGTGCCGTCGCCGGCATCAACACCGACCTTGGGCGACAGGGCGATGAGATCGGCAAAATTGCGCCCCGGGACCGGAATGGCATTGATCTGCTCGGATGACACAAGGTCGACGACGCCCGACTGGTCAGGGTCAATCAACCCCTGTTCGGCCGTAACCGAGAGTGGGGCCAGTTCTGCCGCGCCGACCTCGAGAACGAAGTTGACGAGGCTAGTCGAAGAAAGCGTTACGCGCACGGCATTCCGAACCTGGGCCCGGTATCCGATGCGGCGTGCCTCGACATCGTAGCTGCCGACAGGAACGGCCGGGAACACATAGACCCCGGTCGCCGTTGAAAGTGTAGTAGTCCGCACGCCCGTGGCTGTGTTTGCAGCCGTAACTTCGACCGTGCCGATCGCCTGGCCGTCAGCAGCGCTAATGCTGCCGCGGATCACACCGCTCGTCTGTTGCGCGCCGGCCGTGCCGGCGAGCGTAAAGACGAACAGTAAGGCCAGGGTGCTCCGTACGAGGTTTCTGCCCATGACAGGCTCCATTCTGGGACTGGAGTAATCATCCTCACAACGAAGTAGGCGACACCATTGGCGGATCAACCAAACTCCGCTCGATGGGTGCCTCTTAGATGCATACAGAAATACAGTGCGGAAGGGCCTCCGGCAACTCCCTGTAGCCGAACCCGCTGTTGGAGTTACGGGACTGTCGTGACGATTTCAGGCCGTGTTGGACTCCGTAATACCGCGGAGGGCCGCATGAGCCGCTGCCAGCCGGGCTACCGGAACGCGAAATGGTGAACACGAGACATAGTCAAGATCCAGCTCGTGGCAGAAGGTCACGGAGCCCGGATCGCCGCCGTGCTCGCCGCAGATTCCCACTTTGAGGCCAGGGTCTGCAGCGCGCCCCTCTTCGACGGCAAGGCGCATAAGTCTACCAACTCCCGGCTCATCGATACGCTGAAAAGGGTCGTGCGGGTACACACCCGACTCCACGTAGGCGGGTAGGAATGAACCGGCATCGTCCCGGGATATTCCCAGCGTCGTCTGCGTCAGGTCGTTCGTCCCGAACGAGAAAAAGTCGGCTGCTTTCGCAATTTCGCTGGCCGTGAGACAGGCGCGGGGCAGTTCAATCATGGTGCCCACGGTATAGTCGATCCTGTCCCGCTGTTCCCGAAACACATGTCTGGCCGTTTCGTCGATCAGCGACCTCTGGTTCAGGAACTCCGCCACATGCCCGACGAGAGGTACCATGATCTCTGGACGCGGATCGCCACCCTCGGCCTTAACGGTCAGCGCAGCCTCAAGAATGGCTCGTACCTGCATCCGCGTGATTCCCGGGCGAGCGAACGCAAGCCGACAGCCGCGATGCCCGAGCATCGGATTGGCCTCTCGCATGCGCTCTACGTCAGCAGTAATCGCCTCGAGGCTCTGACCTGTGACCTCTGCCAGGCGCTCAATTTCTGCCGGTTCGGACGGGAGGAACTCATGCAGTGGGGGATCGAGAAGTCGTACCGTTACCGGCAGGCCGTCCATCGCCCGAAGAATTCCTGCGAAGTCTTCCCGCTGCATGGGCAGGAGGCGCTCCAGGGCCGCACTGCGCGTGTCCTCATCTCGAGCGAGAATCATTTCCCGAACTGCGTCGATTCTTTCGTGGCCGAAGAACATGTGCTCAGTCCGGCACAGTCCGATTCCTTCGGCGCCACGGTCACGCGCCGCTGCTGCGTCGTGAGGAGTGTCGGCATTGGCCCATACGCGAAGCCGGCGTTCATTGTCTGCCCAGGACATAAGTCGTTCAAAATACTCGTCAGGTTCCGGCTGGACCGTCGGGATCTGACCCGGAATGATTTCACCAGAAGCACCGTCAACCGTGATCCAGTCACCCCGTTTCACTACCTGGTCGCCGGCCCTGATCTCTCCCGCTTCCTCGTCAATTCTTAGATCCCGAGTTCCGACGACGCAGCATTTTCCCATTCCTCGAGCTACGACCGCGGCGTGGCTCGACCGCCCTCCACGGCATGTGACGATGGCCTGGGCCGCGACCATGCCCTCGAAGTCATCGGGTGAAGTTTCATCGCGGACCAGAATTACTTTGTGTCCCGCCGCGGCCTGTTCGACCGCTTCGGCGGCGGTGAACACTACGCGGCCGGTTGCCGCTCCTGGGGAGGCCGGATTCCCAATAGCCAGCGGTGTGAAGTCCGCATCCGGGTCCACCATGGAATGGAGAACCTCCTCCAAGCGATCCGGGTCAACGCGAAGCACCGCATCACGCTCCCTAATCAGTCCTTCATCGACCATGTCCACGGCAATCCGGACCGCCGCTCGCGCCGTACGTTTTCCGTCGCGCGTCTGGAGTAGATACAGTTCACCATCCTCGATCGTGAACTCCAGATCCTGCATGTCTCCGTAGTGTGCCTCCAGTCGCTCTGCAGTCTCCGCGAGCTGATCATAGGCCGGGCCGAAATATTGCCTCATCTGATCGATTGGTACCGGATCTCGCGTTCCGGCGACTACGTCTTCGCCCTGGGCATTGACCAGGAATTCGCCAAACATCAGCCGTTCACCCGTCGATGGATTCCGGGTGAATGCGACACCTGTTCCGCTCGTCGGTCCGCGGTTTCCGTAGACCATGACCTGGACATTTACGGCTGTCCCCAGGTCGTGCGGGATCTCGTTGGCTTTTCGGTAGGCGATGGCACGCGGAATGCGCCAACTCTGAAATACCGCCTCGATAGCGCCCCAAAGTTGATCGTGCGGCTCATCAGGAAACGGTGTAGCAGCATTGTCGCGAATGATCGTCCTGTAGTCGTCTACCAGGACACGCAACTGGTCCGGTGAAAGGTCCCCGTCCTGCGTGACCCCGGCTTCGGTCCGGAGATCCCCGATCCGCGAGTCGAACAGATGGTGTTCGACCCCCAGCACGACTTCTCCGTACATCTGCAAGAAACGGCGATAGGAGTCCCAGGCAAATCGCTCGTCGCCCGACTCTTGTGTCAGTCCCTGCACAGTTTCGTCGTTAAGGCCGAGATTCAGGATCGTATCCATCATCCCCGGCATCGAGACTGCTGCTCCGGAACGTACGGAC
>JBDHMQ010000111.1:0-6056 GCA_039656095.1 Gemmatimonadota bacterium
CGCGTGTTCTGGAAGTTCGTCAGCGCATCCACACGTGTGGCGAACGGGAGCAGCCATGCCCGCTCCTCGATGTCCTGTATCGCCGCCAACACGTCGGAATCGAACACGTCGCCATCGACCGGCTCGACGGCGAACATGATGTTGTCGTTCTTCGTGTAGACCCGTTCGAGGGCTTCGAACTGCTCTACCTGCGGGTTGTTTTCGCCAAAAAATTGCCGGTAGTTACTCCCGAACCGGAGGTTTTTCCCGCCCGCACCCGCTACAGCCGCGATAAGAATGGATGCAATAATGATCGGCCAGCGCCACCGGATGACCCACCTGCCCCACCTGGCGCCCAATTCCCTGTCGCCGTTCGTCGGCGTCAACCGAACTGGCGTTCATGCCACGTCCTCTGTCCGCAACGTCTCCATGTATTCCATCAGCACCTCAATATTACTTCGCATACGTTCAAAACTCTGCTCGCTCTTCGCCAGTCCGATACTTCCCTCGAACGCGCCGATGAAAAACCCGGCGATTTTCTCCGGCTCGATTTCCTGCCGAATGGTACCGGCTTCCTGCCCCCTGCGAAGACCCGCTGCAAGGATGCCACTCCACTTCTGGTAGACCGTCGCAATCCGAATACGGAATCCCTCATCGATCGGAGACATTTCCTGGGCAAGATTGTTGAGAGGACACCCCTGGTCGAGAGAAAGCTCCTGCATTTCCGCAAACCCGATGTCGATTGCGCTCTGGAGAGCCGTGAGCGGATCGTCAGCCCTGGCAACAGAACCCCAGCGTTCGTCAAACCAGCCGGCGATCAACTCGTCCACGACCGCGTAACCCAACTCGGTCTTGGAGCCGAAATGGTGATACAGGGCACCCTTGGTACACGCACAGCCACCCAGGATTCGCGACAGGGATGCCGCCTGGAATCCGTGCCGATAAATCTCGCAGAAAGCCGAATGCAGCAGCTCTTCGCGCGTCTGGGTCGGATTGTAGGTCGCTGTCGTCATCCGTTGCTCCGTTGGTCTTCACAAGACATAGATCATATCCCGGGCCCGAACATACCGACCGGTATGTATGTCGTCAAGAGTAGAACCACGGATGGTAGATTCAGGTTCCCATGAGCTACCTGGACCCTATCGCGATCTCAGAGTCCGGCGAGCCATTCGTCATCGGATCCTTCGGCGAGATCCTCGAACAGAAAGGAGCTGAGATATCGCTCGCCCGTGTCCGGAAGCATGGCCAGGATGGCAGAACCCGGCTCAGCATCCGCTGCAATGTCGAGCGCGGCAGCGAGAGTGCCACCCGCAGAAATCCCAACGAAGATTCCTTCCTCTCGGGACAGGCGAAGTGCTGTTTCCTTGGCGGCTTCGTCCGTCACAAGACGGACTTCGTCGAATATGTCCCTGTTGAGTACGTCCGGAAGAAAGTCAGGCACCCACCCCTGGATCTTGTGGGACGCGAACGGATGGCCTGTCAGCAATGAACATACCGAGGGCTCGGCTACGACAATCTTGATATCCGGCCGGGCCATCTTCAGAGCTTCGCCCACACCGGTCAGCGTTCCACCTGTTCCCCAGCCCGTCACCCAGTAGTCCAGTCGCCGCGACGCAAAGTCCATCAATATCTCGGGGCCAGTCGTATTCCTGTGAAATGATGGATTCGCGGGATTCTTGAACTGCTGCGCGTGAAACCAACCGTGCTTGTCGGCCAAAGCGACCGTGCGCTTGACCATGCCCGTCCCTTTTTCCGCCGCGGGCGTCAAGATGACCTTTGCGCCCATCGCACGCATGATCGTCCGACGCTCCACAGAAAACGAATCTGCCATGACTGCGACGAACGGATGGCCCTTCGCCGCACACACCATCGCGAGTCCAATACCCGTATTACCGGATGTCGCCTCGATCACCGTCTGGCCGGGCCGGAGAGCCCCCGACTTCTCCGCCTCGTCGATAATCGCAAATGCCAGCCGGTCCTTAACGGAGCCTGTCGGGTTGAAGGACTCGACCTTGACGTAGATTTCCATGTCTGCAGGGGCCATACGATGGAGCCGGACGACGGGAGTGTTGCCGACCGTATCGACAATACTGTCGTAGATCATTGCAGATTCTCGATGGTGATGGGGACCCGACTGTCAGTCGGCTTGCGCCGCAGAATCCATCAAGAATACGCGATTGTTGCACGGTAGCGAACCCACCGCACGAAGGCCTGCTGAATTCGAGACTACGCGTCCGACAGAAGTTGCTCTTTCGTGATGGCCCCTCGCGCGACATCAGCCAGTGTGGTTGAGGTCAGATACTCGTGAATCGTAGCGCGCACTCGCACGAAGTCCACATGCAGGGGGCAAGGGGTTTCGTCAGAGCACGGATCGAGTCCGACCGCGCAACGCTCTAGATCACCAGGTCCGTCGACGGTCAACTTTACGTCGAACAAAGAGATCTCCGAGGCCGGACGAGCCAGGCGATATCCTCCACCAGGGCCACGAGTGGACTGTAACAGACGTGCCCGCACCAGATCCTTTAAGATCTTCCCCAGATAGGGACTTGGCAGATCGGCTTCCTCAGCAATAACGGTGACCGGAATCCAGCCATCATCCGGTCGCAATGCGAGTTCCGTCATCGCCCGAATGGCATATTCACATGGATTTGAATAGAGCATGGAACCGAATGTAAGGTGGCGGCTTAATTTAGACTAATCTATCTTCTTCGCGGAACTTCTATAATTCGACGCACGGGAGATTGAATTGGAACGAATAATGGCCAGCACGGCCGAAACAGAGTGGATGCGGAGTCTTGCGATATGGGTCGCTGCGCTCCTCTTGCTGGAGACAGTTACGGGCCTGTCAATCTTCTTGCTACCATTCAGCATTCCAAACCAGGTAGCCGTTCTTGTTCATACGATCGCCGGCGTGCTCCTCCTGCTGCCGTTCGCCTGGTATCAATTCCGGCATTGGAAGAGGTACGTCCGAATTCCAATGACGCACGTCAAGCTCACCGGGTACGTGGCCCTTCTGTCCACGGTCATCGCGCTTGTATCGGGTATCGTACTTGGCGCCCAGGCTCTGTTCGCCAACCGGATCAGTTATACATGGGATCTGGTCCATATCGTCTCGACGTTTGCACTCATTGCGTCGGTCGGCCCTCATGTAGTGAGTCTCCTGGTCCGTGGCTTCCGGGCCAACAAGACAGAATCGTTGCAAGCACTGCGGGCTGCCCAATCCGGATATGCGCTTCGAATCACGATGTTAGCCGCGGCAATGGTCGGTGTCGTGCTTGTGTTGTCCGCGATCCATAAACCAGTTGATCTCAGCTACGAACTTCCGGACGATTACAGCTTTCTCTATGGTCCGGAGCGACCATTCGCGCCGAGCCTAGCCAGCACCATCACTGGTGGGCCTTATGACGAAAGAGTTCTCAGCGGATCCGAGTCGTGCGGTACGGCGGGCTGCCATGAAGAAATCGCCCGCGAGTGGTCAGTAAGCGCGCACAGGTGGTCTGCGATGGATGCGGCCTTTGTACGCGTGCAGGATGTCATGGCCGAGCAGAACGGAGCCGAATCAACACGTTACTGCGGTGGATGTCATGACCCTATTTCCCTGTTCTCGGGCACGAAGAACGTATTTGTCGAGGATCTTACGACCAACGTCGGTTTCGACGAAGGCGTGTCATGTCTCGCCTGCCATGCCATCCGGGAGACCGACGTGCAGGGCAATGCGAACTACGTCATGGACCAACCGAACCGCTACATCTACGAACTCCGGGACGGAAAATTCGCGAAGATCGTGAGCGATTTTCTGATCCGGGCGTATCCTCGTCATCATGTCGAAACGCTGAGCCACCGCCTGTTCAAGAGCCCTGAGTTCTGTGCAGCCTGTCATAAGCAGTTCATTGATGAGGAGATCAACCAGGTCGGCTGGGTGCAACTTCAGAACCAGTACGACAACTGGCGGAAAAGTCGCTGGAACGAACCCGGTGATCCAACCCAAACGGTCGAGTGCAGGGAATGTCATATGCCGCTCACTGATTCGGCTGACCCCGCCCGCGGTGATGACGCCGACTACAACAGGACCTCGAGCGACAAGAAACACCGCAGCCATCGTTTCCTCGCTGCAAACCAGTTCATGCCACTCGCACTGGGGCTGGAGGGAGCAGAGGAGCAGGCACGGCTTACCGAACGCTGGCTCCGCGGCGAGATCGACGTCCCGGAAATCGCCCACAAGTGGCGAGAAGGTCCGGCGGTCCCGGTGGAGATCCAGGCCCCGCCCACGGTAGAACCGGGAGAAGAAGTACCGATTCGACTCGTGATTACGAACAATAAGGTGGGACATGACTTTCCGACCGGTCCCCTCGACATCATTCAGGCCTGGGTTGAACTTGTGGTCGCAGACCAGGACGGCAACATCGTATTCGAGTCCGGGCGCCGGGATGAGCGCCACTTCATCGAGCCCGGCTCGTTCATGTTCAAGGCTGAGCCCGTTGACCAGTACGGCAACCTGATCGATCGGCATAATCTGTGGGAAATGGTTGGTGTTCGTTACCGCCGATCGCTGTTTCCGGGCTTTTCCGACATGGCAGAATTCTCCTTCGTATGCCCGGGCGCACCACTAGCGAACTCAGAAACTGCTGAAGGCGGCGTTCGAGCCCCGATCGACGGGACTGCAGCGCAAGAAGTATTTGCCCTGACGGCCCCGGAAAGTGTCACTGAACTTCACGTCACAGCTCGTCTTTTATACCGGAAGGCTGATCAGTTTTTGCTCAATTTCCTGTTTGGCGAAGATTCGGGAATGACGTCCCCGGTCACGATTATGTCCGAAAGCCAGGTGACTATCCGCGTCGGTCGCGGTGAGTAAGGCCACCGAGTGTCTCTGACGCTTTCGCGTCGAAGAAGACGCGTGGTCGGTGCAACAGGGGCATTTGTAATGCTCGGAATTGCAGCGGCCGCTATCATTCCACGCCTCACAGAGCCGGATGCCGCCTACGTTCCTGGTGAGGACATTGAAGGACTGTCGGCCAGACTCAGCCGAGACCTACCCACCGACCATCCGGAGATCTCGTTTACGGATGTGGCCGAAGCGGCTGGCATTACGTTCCGTCATTTTCCAGGCCGAAGGTCAGGCCAGATTCCCGAAGACATGGGATCTGGCGCGGCGTGGGCTGACTACGACAACGACGGCTGGCTGGACCTCTTTCTGGTCAATATTGCCGCGCCATTGCCGGTGGGCGCGAGCCAGCCCGATGGCCTTGTTGTTCCGGCGTCGAACACAACCTCGCGCCTGTATCGGAATATGGGGGATGGAACGTTCCGGGACGTGACGGACCAGGCGGGGATCGACCACCGAACCATCGGAATGGCGGTCACTTGGGCCGACTACGACAACGACGGCTGGACTGACTTATTCCTGACCGCATTCGGGGACAACGTACTGTACCGCAATCTCGGCGATGGGACGTTTGGTGACGTAACCGAAGCCGCCGGGATGGGAGACCACACCGGGTTCTGGGCAGGCGCCGCCTGGAGTGATTACGATCTCGACGGTCACGTGGACTTGTATGTGACCGGCTATGTCGAGTACGAGCCGTTAGTCGATGTCGGTGGAGCTGCTCTGCAGTATGACGTAGAGATCCCGGCAAGCCTTAACCCGTCCTCGTACCGGCCCCATCAGAATCTGCTGTGGCACAACGAGGGCGACGGGACATTTCGGGAATTGGGCGCGGCCGCTGGAGTCGTTGGTGACCGGGGTCGGGGACTCGGGGCTGTGTGGGCTGATTTCGATGAAGACGGATGGCCTGACCTGTACGTCGCAAATGATGTCTCCGACAACGTGCTGTATCGAAATCTGGGGGACGGGACATTTGTCGACGTCAGCCACCGGGCCGCCGTCGCGGATTACCGGGGGGCGATGGGCCTGGCTCTTGGCGACTGGGACGGCGACGGGGACCTCGACCTGTTCATCACGCACTGGATCGCCCAGGAAAATGCGCTGTTCAGCAACCTGGCAGCAGATCTCTCGACCACCTCGGGCGAGGCCGCACCATTGCGATTCTTCGATGAAGCAGACCGGCTCGGGCTGGGTC
>JBDHMQ010000112.1:0-10095 GCA_039656095.1 Gemmatimonadota bacterium
GGGTTCCGACCGAATCAACTCCTCGGGCGGTGCCTTGTAGCTAACCATGAGCTGAAATGCTTGTGCGGCCACATTTTCGACCAGTTGTTGCTGACTACCCAGGATCCGTACCTCCGCAACGTACGGCGAATCCTGCAGATTACGGACGAATCGGGTGATCGCAAGAGGATTCGCTGCCAGACCGTCCACCTGAACACGAAGGTCAGGAAGCGGCGCGTCTCCACGCACAAGCGTCAACCAGGTATACGCCGGCATCGCACGGCTGATTTCGTCCAGCAGATGTGACCATACATACCTGCCGCCGTCGAGTGACTGGACGAGTGCAAGTCGCTCCTGGATGCGATTATCGCGACCTATCAAACTGTCGCTTAGCGACCGAAGATCCGCCAGGCGCGTAGAATCTTCAATTGCCTGCGTGAGGCTGGCCTCGAGTTCGGATTGCTCAGAGTGTGTCGTGAACCACATAAGACCGACGGCCAGAACAACGAGTGCGGGCACGACGATGGCGACCGTTGTCCAGACGTCACGGACCCTCTCACCGCCGCCACGGCTGCCGCCTCGATTGAAAGCAGCCGGAAGGCGAAGTGAAAATTTTCTGCTGGAAAACCGAGATCGTTTTCCACCGGACGGATTGAGGTTGACCTCAATCATGAGGCGCCCCGTAGCGCGAGACCGAGAGACAGCATCATCATCGGTGCGAAGAAATCGGGTGCCTGCTCATCCACGCTTCCGGACTTCACCTGGATCTGTTCAAGGGGGTTCGCGATCACCGTCTCGGCGCCAAGGCGCTCAGCGAGTGCCTCAGCAAGCGCAGGAATCTGAACACCCCCACCGCACAGGTACAGCCGGCTCAACTTGGCCCCCATTTCCTGTGTCTCGAGAAACGCGGTTGCGCGCTCGATTCCCCGCCCCACTTCCTGAACCCGCTCATACAGGAATGCCTTCATCCGCTCATCAACGTTGTCGCCGCGCAGTACACGCTCTGCCTCATCCGCCATCATTCCCCGCTCCCGCTGCAGGTCCATGGCGAGACGGCGCGTACCGAAACTGATGTCACGCGTGAGTACGGGCACCCCGTTGTCGAGGATGTTCACCGTAGTGGTTTCATGACCGATGTTGATCAAGCCTGCAATGCCTTGCATGGCTTCGGGATAGTTGACTTCGAGGGCATTGTGGAGGGCGAACGCGTCCACGTCTATTATGCTCGCGTTGAGTCTGGCTTCATCGAGCAAGGCAATCTTGCCGTCGATGAGCTCACGCTTCGCTGCGACGAGCAGAACACTCATCTGCAGACCTTCACCCTCTGGATCCGTAATCTCAAAATCGAGTTGGACGTCGTCTATATCGAATGGAACATGTTGCTCGGCCTCCCATCGGATGACCTCCCGGGCGTCCTGCTTCGACGTCCGGTCCATCTGAATGGGCTTGATAATCACATCGCGGCCGCCGACGCTCACAACTACGTCGCGCTGGTTGATGCCATGATCTGCAAACAGCGAAACGATCGTCGAGGCCACGAGACCAGGATCCATGATCTCGCCTTCGACAATCGCGTCAGCGCCAAGCTGTTGAACTGCAAGTTGTTCGACGACGGGAAGGGGTCCCGAATGGTCGACAACTGCCAGTTTAATATAGCCGCTACCGACGTCGAGACCTACCGACCGCTTCTTGCGACCAAATCCAAACAATGCCATACGGTTGAGCCGATTAACCCGAATGAGATACCAGCATTTATCCGGCGAGATGCCCGTATTCTAGGAACGTTCGGGCAGACCTGTCAACGATTCCGAGACTGGACGGTCTATGGTACCAGCCGAAGCGCATCGAGCACGAAGGCACGGCCTCCCGACAAGGACACAACTCGGATTTCGATCGCGCCGGAAAGGAACTCATTACGCCGAATGAACGATGCTTCAAAAGACTCGCCGCTTGAGGTCATAATAATGGCACCGGAATCCGGTATTACCAGGCCTGCTCGCATTCGGCCCATCAATTGAACAGCGACCGAGGCCTGCCGGCCAGACAACCGGGCTCTACGCGCTTCACCCACGGTCGCGTGCCCGACCGTAACTGCCGCCACACCAGCGATGCCGAGTAACGTGATCCCGATCAGCAACTCGACGAAGGCAAATCCCAGCCGGTCAAATACCGGGGCATCGTACATTGATCTCAACCAGCATTCCTTACGGGTTCGACCCGCAATCGACCCAGGAAGTTGCACACGATTCGGACGGATCGTTTTCCTCGGTATAAGTAGACACTCCCCGGCGCTGCCTGACCGCGCGCATTGAATCGAAACGTCGCCGGTCGGATCTGTACGGAATCGACGGGAAGGTGGTCCACACCGGACAATGCTATCGACATCAGGTCCCGACCATCCGGTGATTGGAGTACGAGTCGATCGCCAATCTGCCTGAACCGAATGGTCTCGCGGCGGCTGATCGCAGCCCGACGGGCAAAGGACAGTTGTTGCCGTACCTCCCACGTCGCGCTTCGAAGGGCCTGGGCGTCTCGAAGCCTCGAAAACCCGGAAAACCCAAATGTGGCTATGGTGCCGACGATAAAAATCGCGATCAGTAACTCCACGATCGTGAAACCGTTCTGACGTCCATGGATGAGTATGTGAGACCTGCGGTCGTATTCAGGCATGCCCAAGTCACGCCGAGCCGATCAACGCAAGATCATTCCACCGTTTCAGTCGATCCGAACCTCGTGATCTCGCCCGGTCTGTACAGCCAGGCAGCACGTCCCGGGCGCAGCCGAAGAAACTCAGCATTCAGATCTCTGAGGTCTCGGACAAACAGGATCGGTCCGTTCAGCGGTGGGTCGTTAACGAGAAGAAACGGCAGCCAGTTTGTATATCCGGCACGATCGTGAGCCAACTCGGCCCCGCAAACAGCCGCCAGGGGTCGGCCGGGCGTCAACCGCAGCGTCGGATCGCCATTGGGCGAATCGTCCTCCAGCTTTACGCCGCCGGATGGGAACGTCGCGAACACCTCGTCGAGACGACTGCCTGACCAGGCCTCGACATGTGCACGCCGTAGCTGCTGCTCAAGCTCGCAATGGTCAGACCGCCGATAGGCCCCTTCGGCCGTGGCCGCAGATACTCCGGCCTGGCGCATTCGAGCGAGCAGGCGATTGCCCCAGCTGACGGCTACGAACACGACTCCCTGATCGATGTCGTGGCTTGCTGCGATTGCAAGCGGATCGATCTTCATGCTTGCGAATGATGACTCGTATCCAGCCAGGCGACGAGGTGCCGAATAGAACGCTGTGTACGCGAAACTCGCTGCTACGAGAACCACGACTGCTCGTCGAGGCTGCCAGACCTGTTCAGGGATGGATCGGATCGAGACCAAAGCTCTTGCTGTGAGGGGAATCAGAAACACGAGCCCGCTGAACAGGAATCTGGGGCCGAGGTATGCGTCGCGGTGCCAGTAGAACAGATAGGCAGCTGGCACGGCGAGGAATCCGGCGAGGAGTCGACGATCCCACCGGTCACCCCCCGTCAACAAGACGTATACACCGACTGGCAACGTCGATCGCTTCGTTCAGGAATCCTGCCAACGGGGTATGAGTGCCACCAAACGGAGACGGATGAAACCCGATCCCATGCGCTGCCCCCCACAGCTGCAAGTAACCGGGGGTGAGTGGGTCACCAGTGGTGGCCGCGTTGAATGCTGCATATGTGGCTACAGCCGCGAATCCTCCCAGTGCCGCGAGCGCCAGTGAGCGATAGCGACGGGCTCGTATTCCATGCATGAGTCCGATCGGAGCGAATACAGCCGCAACCGCAAGCGCGGTTAGCGGTCTTACGAGCCCTGCTGCGCCAATTGCTGCGCCGGCCGCCAGTGCCCAGCCCGCAGCAGCCCCGGACTCCCACCGCTGATAGGCGTACAGAAATGCCGCAACGAAAAACAGGCACGACACGTGGTTCATGAAACTGGCACCCATGAACCAGAAGAAGGGAACGAACGGGATCAGAACAAGAACTGCCCTTCCCGCGTTCTCTCCCCACACTTCTGAAGAAAAACGCACCATGAGCCATGCAGAGCCCAGGCTCAGCAGGACCGGTACCATCCACGGGAAACCAGCGAGTATTCCACCCGCCAGCAGCAGGGCATGACCAGGCGGATATTGGGCAAACCAACGGCCCTCGTGAACGAGCATATGCTGAGTGGCCACAAAGGCTTCGGCCGGCGGTGCGGGTGCCGCCAGTTGTCCGGACGCAAAGATCTTGGCCTGGAACAACTGAATAACGCTGTCGACCAGCAGCGGGTGGTGTCGGAAAGCAACGCGTGATGTAAGCACGAGAAGGAACGCCAGGCTGGCCAGCACAAATACGGTGAGACGGCGCCCTCGGAACAGTCCCGCGTTCAGCCTCGCCAGTGAAGCCAGCAACCAGTCCGGTATTGAAGGAGCGAATCGTGACAGCAACCAGGCCGACGACCCGAGCGGGATGAACGGAATCCCGATCAAAAGCACACCGGCAACCCTGGCGAACAGTACTCCGGGCTTCAACTCAATCCTCGCCATCCCGGGGCACCCACAAACGCAGCCGTCCGCCCGTCACTTCGGTATAGTCGGACCGGAGTCCGTCCCGCACGGGTGCCATCCGCCAGAAGTAGGCGAACAGCATGTTCTCTGTTGTGGCTCCGTCGCCAAGAGGGGGACCGATATCGATCGTCGTGACCGCAAACGGCACCCGGTGGCTTGCCAGGTCCGCAACCAGTGGCGCGGGATCCCACACTCCCGATTCGGCAAGCGCACCGAATGCGAAGGGGTCGCTCACGTAGGGTCGGCCACCATGCTCGAATATCGCAGGGAAGAAATCGACCTCGACGAGGGGAAACCCCCCTTCAAACTCTGCCACATGGATCGGATCAGCTCCGGACGCACGGGTGATATCCCGCACGACCTCGACGGTCCGAATGGCAGAACCTGCAACGAGAACAACGAGTAGGCCCAGAGCGATTCGGCGGGTTTGGGAGCTCCGGTCGGCAGCCCATGGGGCTTCGGCAGAACGAACCAACCCCAGAACCAGAACGGCCGCCAGTGGTTCCAGAAAGTAGTTGACACTCGAGCCCGTTTTCAGCATCGCTCCGGTGTGGAGGATTGCCGCCATCGCCAGCCATAATTCTGGAAATGCCAGTTGCAGACGGTCATGGACGCCGGACAGAACAAGCAACGCCAGCGCACCCCAGAGGTAAGGTGCGCTACCATCGATCACCCGGACGAAATTGACCACTGAGCCGGAATCCGTCACTGCCGTCAGTGTGTGTGTGAAAAAACCACCCGACGTCCATCCGTTGAGCAGCAGAAAACCTCCAGCGACTATTCCGGCGAACGCCGCTCCTTCGCGCAGTGACTCTTTGCGCCGCCCAGACAGGTACCGGCTGAGAAGCAGGGCCGCCGGCGCGGCGACGAAGCTCTGTTTGGTGAAGACGGCTATCGCGAAACAAGCGAACGCCGGCCATACCGGTTTCTGGCTCATGCCCGATCGTAGAGCGAACCAGGCGCCAGCAACGGTCCAGGCCACGGCAAGCATATCGACCTGGGCAGCGGCCAATTGACGCTGTACCCCGGGCGCCAGACTCACAGCGCCGGCCACAATGATGAACCATGTCCAATCCGTCCCGTACAGGCGACGAATACGGACCAGGCACCATCCAAGACCCAGAGTGGCAACCAGAGAAACGAGCCGAGGGGCGACCAGTGGATCGGCTGCATTCGAGATCGCATCCATTCCGATCGTCGCCCAGAAGAAAACTGGAGGGTATAGCGTCAGGACGAGAGGGGCAGATGTCCAGTCAGCCGGGTACAGGCCCGTCAGTCCTGAGGCCCGGAATCCCGCCAGGCTTCCGAGTATGACGCCTTCGGTGTAATTGAACACGGCGAACCCGCGGGTCGTCCATACGACCGCCAATACGAGCACGAGCGTGAGTGACAGGGCAAACAGGGCGGCCACTCCTCTGGTCAGCCAGGCCAGCCGCTGTAACCCCGTGGGGTTGGTCAATCGCCCGATTCTGACTTGTGAAGCGGCGCCGGACCATCGCCTGGAGCACGATCACTGAGATTTCGATAGCGGGACACAACCCAGGCGGGCCGCGCCTTCGTTTCGTTGTAGATCCTGCCGATATACTCACCAATGATCCCGACAGACATCAACTGAATGCCCCCAAGGAACAAAATTGATGTCATCGTCGACGCCCACCCGGGGATGGCCTGCGCGCCACCAAGGATCAGTTTCTTGTACAGCACCGTCAGCATTACGAGGAATGCGACCCCGGAAACGACGAAACCCAGAAATGTGGCCAGCTTGAGTGGCAGATCGGAAAACGCGAAGAATGCGTCCAGCGCCATCCGGATAAGTCGACGCGGAGACTGACGCGGGTCACCGGCGAACCGCTCCGCACGCTCGAACTCAACGCCGACCTGCCGACCGCCGACGTAAGCTCGCAATCCGCTCACATAACGGCTCCGTTCAGGCATACTGTTGATCAGTTCCACAACCGACCGGTCCATCAAAGAAAAGTTGCCGGCATTCGCTGGAATGTCGACGGAGCTCATCCGACGCAGAATGATGTAAAACAACGAGAACATCTTCCGCTTCAGCCAGCTCTCTTTTCGTTTGCGCTTGATCGCATAAACGACATCGTGCCCCTCATTCCACTTTTCGACGAGAGACGGGATTACTTCAGGTGGATCCTGCAGATCACCGTCGAGCAACACGACCGCGTCCGCATCAGCCATGGCAAGCCCCGCAGCAATTGCCAGTTGTTGTCCGAAGTTGCGGGACAGGTGAACTACGCTCACCTGCGGATGTTCGGTGGCTAGATCCGCGAGCCAGGACCCCGAACCGTCCGCACTGCCGTCATCGACATAGATGATCCGCCAATCAAATCCGAGGCCGGAGAGCACGGACCGAAGCCGGGCATCCAGCTCCGGAAGAATGTCTTGCTCATTGTAAATCGGTACGACGGCGTCCAGTCTTTTCACGGTGACTCCTCACGCGCGTCATCGAGATTCATTTGCTCCGACCACCGGTACAATCCGACGAGCTCCACCCCATCGAGCTCGACGGCCAGGATCGGTGCGACCGTGCTGTACACGCCAGCAAATCCCGGCGTCAGCGATGCCCTGCGTCCCAGCAACAACAGGTAATCTGCGGGGACGCTTCCTGTGAATCGCAGGTCTTCGCGGAGCAGTCCCAGTCCCTGTAATTGTTCATAGTATTCGTGATTGGGGGATGCGACCACGATCGCGCTATCTGGTAGCTGCTGTTCCACGCGTCGCAAAAATTCCGGCGTCACCGCATCGAACCAGTATGTTGCCTCCATACCCGCCTCCGACGCGCCTGCCGGTCCGCCGATCAACTCGCCATAGTACGAGAGCAGATAGGGACTCGAGTGAACGGTGCCCAGGAAAGCTGGATAGAACAGCAGACTGGCAAGCAGCAGGGTACCCAGCGTTGCCGGCAGGCCGGAAGGAAGTCGGCGTTGCACGGCCGATGTAAGGATGCCGAAACCGATCCCGGCAAGAACGGCGACAAAGGGAAACATGGGCAGAAACAGCCGCACACCATCGTGATTCGGCGAGCCCGGCAGTGCCATGAGTACCAGCCAGAATCCGATCTGGATGATGCATAACAGGGCGAGAGGCCGGACAACTCCGCGCTGCACGAGGGTCTTCAGGGAGATAATGGACAGGACTACGGTCACGATAGGAAGCGTAATCACACTCATTACCAACGCGTGATGCCACGGGACGACAAACGGCCAGATTCGACCAAGATAGAATGTTGATATCGGAATCGAAGCTTGCCTTCCAAGGCTCTCGGTAAACAGGCGTTGCTGGTAGGTGATCGGATCGTACCAGGCAGCCGGATTAACGATTACGGCTACGACGATTGCAAATCCTATCCAGAGAAGGAATGCCTTAGCAGATATCTTGTCGCGTCCGTAAAACAGAAGCCAGGCAAGCAGGGGTGCCGGCGTAAGAAATCCTGTAAACTTTGTTCCTGCCGCCAGGCCAAGCGCTACGGCCCCGACGATCAGCCATTTCCGGTTCCCCTGCTGTACGAATAAAAAGATCCCGATCGTCGCAACGAACCAGAACAGGGTCAGCGGGAGATCCGTGGCCGCAATGCTGGCGTGCGCCACAACCCTCGGCATAAGCAGCAAGGCCAGGCCGGCGCCAGCCCCCGATGAAAGCCCGGCGAATACCGCCGTAAGGCCCGCAACCAGGCCGACGAGCAACGAGAACATGAGCAGGCTGGAGATTCGGAAACCCGTCAGCGGTCCCACGCGGTCACCGAACACGGCATCCGTGAGCGCCATGGCCTCCTTGTAGACGGGCGGATGCGGATTGAAGTATCGATCGACATCCCACGCCTGACGTATCTCCTCCTTGCTCAATGCGTCAGATCTGTCAGGCCCCCGAATAACTCGGCCGGTCCACTCCTGAATCCGTTGAGCCGATTCGATATAGCGCGCCTCGTCCCACGTCATGCCCACATCCGCCAGGCGGCTCGAGGTCATGGCTAGAGCAAGGAGAGAAAAACCGACTCCGATCCATAACGCACGATGACGAATCATTGGGTCCGGTACACCCGGAACAAAGGCACGCTGTCTAGGACGACCTCATACGCAGGTGCACCGCCGTGCAGGAACAACGCCCGATCGAGCGGCCGCCAGATGGCCTTCCGATTAAGGATGAACACGTATTGAGGCTTGCGTGCCGGCCGGCCGAGAACGACCGGTCCATCCGCTGAATTGCTACAGGTCAGGGCTTCACCCGCCGTACCGTCGGCGCGAGTCAACTGTGTCTCAACCGTCCAGTCGGGCGCCATGGCTTGCGCCTGGTAGAAACACAATTCCTCCGTCATGAACCCCGGGTCAACGATCGCATTCTCGGGAATTATCTGGCTCAAGTCCGATATGACCTGCCGGTTAAACACTTCCTTCAGGTTGGTAACCTCCAGACCCTTTGCCTCGGCGCCCCGAACGCCTCCAACCAGGAAATTCACATAGGACAACTGGTACGGATGGATCGAAATTGACGAGCCAGCAGCCGGCGCAATCACCGCGATCACGACGAGTGCCTCCAGCCAGGGTCGGGCAGTTTCAGAAAGCCGTTTCTCCAGGAAGTCGACCAACCGGACAGCCCCGACTCCGACAAGGACACACTGAAACGGTAGAACCGGCAGTAACAGCCGGACACCATCGTGCATTGGCGCAGACGGCAGGAGCAGGGCGGCGTACAGGACGCCCATGTTCAAGAGGCAGAAAGTCACCAGCCAGTTCCTGCGAAGGGTGGCAAGAGCCGGGGCAATCCCGAGCAGGAACGAAGGTGGCAGGACGATCGCCGTCCATACCCAGACGTAATGCCATGGAGGACGAAAGACATGAATCTGGCCGAAGTACTCTGTCCGCAGTCGGGTCATTTCGCCGGTCGCGCGACTCACGCCCGCACCGACGTAATCGTTCAATGCCACATTCGGCGCTATCCAGAAAACGGGATTGGAGGCCAGGAACATGGCGAAAGCCGACCCCAGCAGAATAACCACGCCGGCGGCATGGCTCGGCCTTCGTACAACGAGCCAGAAGATCAGCACTGGGGCCAGCAACACTCCGGAGAACTTGGTCGCAGCGGCAGCACCCAACAGCAGGCCGGATGCAATCAGCCATCCCAGACCGAGCGTCCGAACATAAATCGCCATCGATGCGGCGGCGATGAACCAGAAGGTGGCTAGAAACAGGTCGGTATGCGCCAGGTGGCCATGGGCAAACAGGACCGGGTAACTCAGCGCCGCCAACCCTGCGATAAGGCCGGCCAGGCGTGATCGGGCGGCCCAGAAAGTGAACACGGACACCCAGCCGACCAGTGCACCATAGGAAAGCATGACGGCCAGGCGATATGCGGTCAGCGTGTCCAGCCACCGGTAGGACAGCAACCAGGTCATCCCACCGAGTTCGCGTGATAGTGGAGGGTGTGGAATTCGAGGCAAATACCAGCGCCAGTATTCGAACACCGTGTTGGTCTCGAGCGCCCCGGTGGGTCGACCAAGCCGCAGGCTTTCGAAGAGCTCCTTGG
>JBDHMQ010000113.1:0-5729 GCA_039656095.1 Gemmatimonadota bacterium
ATGGAATTTCGGCGATAGATGTGCAGAATGCCGCCGACGAGATTGCAAAGCTCGATCCGAAGCCAGGACTCAAGTATGCAGTGGGAAGCGACAATTACATTACGCCTGATCTGATCGTCGAAAAGGTCGACGGAGAGTACCAGGTGTTCCACAATGATACGTCACTGCCACGTCTCAAGTTGTCTCGGTCATACCGCGAGGTTGCCAAAGACAAGAGCAAATTCCAGGGTGAAAACAAGGCGTTCATCGCCAAGAAACTCAATAGCGCCCAATGGATGATCCAGGCTATCGAGCAGCGGCGACAGACCATGCTCCGAGTGATGAATTTCATTGTCGATCGCCAACGAGAATTCTTTGAGAAAGGTGTAGAGCACCTGCGCCCGCTCACCCTGCGCGAGGTCGCTGAACATATTGATATGCACGAATCGACGGTGTCGCGTGTCACAAACGACAAATACGCACAGACTCCTCGTGGAGTGCTACCACTGAAGTTCTTTTTCTCGAGTGGATTGTCGACCGACTACGGTGAAGACGTCTCGGCCCGAGGTATACGAGCGCGCATAGAAAAACTCGTTGCTGACGAGAGTCCGCAGAAGCCCCTCACCGACCAGGCGATCGTCGATCAGTTGAAGGCAGAAGGCGTCCAGATTGCCCGGCGTACAGTGGCCAAGTATCGGGACCAGTTGGGAATTCTCTCTGCGCGGATGCGCAAACGGGTATGACCGGGCTGGACGAACCCCGTTCCGCATTTGCCATAATCGTCCCGGCGTATAACGAGGCGGCGAATATGCCGGACCTGTTTGCGGAACTGGCACGTACATTCGACCGGTTCTCGCTTGAGGGCGAGGTCATTCTCGTGGACGATGGATCCGATGACGGAACATCAGACGCGGCTCGCGAGGCAGCTGCGGCAGTCGGGATGACGCGGGTGTTGATTCTGCGACATCGCAGGAATCGTGGAAAGACCTCAGCCATCGTTACGGCTGCCCGCAAGACCGACGCGGATGTGCTCGTGCTGTTCGACGCAGACCTGCAGCATGCGACCGACGAGATCCCGCGGTTCCTCCAGGCTATAGACGAGGGCTATGACCTCGTGGCCGGACGGAAAGTCGGGTCGTACTCAAAGCGATTCGTCTCCTCGGTGTACAATTCACTGTCCCGCCTCGTATTCCGAGTGCCGGTCCGTGATTTGAATTCCATGAAAGCATTCCGGCGGTCCGTTCTGGCAGACATTCGCCTGCGAGAAGATTGGCATCGCTACCTGGCTGTTCTTGCTCACGCGAGCGGATACCGAATTGGCGAGATCGATATTGAATTGCTGCCGCGGCGCCACGGGGAGTCAAAGTATTCAGGGCAAGGCAGAATCCTGGTGGGAACATTGGATCTGCTTTCTGTCTGGTTCCAGTTGGTGTTCAGCCGAAAACCGATGCTGTTCTTTGGACTGACGGGTTTCGGTCTATTTGCTCTTGGCGGCATCACCGGTCTTGTGGCCGTATATCTGCGGTTCGTTGTCGGCACCGGATTTCGTCCCTTGCTTACACTTGTTGTGTTCCTTGTACTTCTCGGTGGGCTCTTGTTTGTTGCCGGACTGATTGCCGAGCTCATCGCTGCGCTGAGGTCTGAAGTAGAGGAACTGCGAAGAGAACTTTCTGACCGTGAGTAACGTGGCGCGAGAGGGCAGGGCCCTGGTAATCATGCCGACATACAACGAGTTGGAGGCACTTGGTTCGATAGTCCCTCTTGTGCTTGCTCAGGATGACCGTATCGACGCGCTGATTATCGATGATGCCTCGCCGGATGGGACAGGCGCCCTGGCCGACGAATTGGCTGCCGGGAACGATCGCATTCATGTGATGCACAGGGCAGGGAAGCTGGGGCTCGGTACCGCATACCTGGAAGGCTTTAGGTACGGACTCGATGCCGGGTATGGTTATCTGCTTGAGATGGACTCTGACGGGTCGCACGATCCGAAGTATTTGTCGGACTTGCTGGAAGCTGTTGATGCGGGCGCTGATCTCGCCATAGGCTCGCGATACGTCCGAGGTGTGAATGTGATCAATTGGCCGATGTCACGCCTGTTGTTGTCATACTTTGCCAACAAGTACGCCCGGTGGATTACCGGTCTGCCCCTGACCGATGCGACTAGCGGATTCAAGTGCTTTCGGCGGCGAGCACTCGAGGCGATTGACCTTGGGAAAGTTGGATCAACGGGATATGCCTTCCAAGTGGAAATGGACTTTCGTGTTTGGAAGAAGGGATTGAGCCTGATCGAGGTGCCAATTGTATTTGTCGATCGGGAGCATGGTGTGAGCAAGATGTCGGGAGAAATCGTCCGTGAGGCGGTGTGGCGGGTTTGGGCTCTCCGGTTTTCGTCCCTGTTTCGGCGACTATAAGGAAAGAGGGACTCAATACGGCAAGGAAACACCGGTTATGGTCGTATCGGCGCTAGTTAACATAAGATATATTATGCGCCCTTGGGCACGAAGCCAGCCAAAACTCAGCAATCCTGATTGAGCACTACTCCTCCGAGGCCGTCTCCTCATCCGCCGATGCATCGTCAGTCTCAGAAGTAGTAGACGCTCGCGGTTCGATCACAGGTACGACTGGCGCTGGCAGTTCCGCCTCAGCCCTCGCCAGAACCTCGCCGAGCCGAACTGCATAGAAGGCTCCGTCCGTTCCTGAATCTTCATCAGTTATCAGTTCCTGGTAAATCCGAGCTGCCTCTGCGTACTCCCCTGAGAACTCGTGCAATCTTGCTTGAGCTGCCCTCGCGGACCTTCTCTGGTAAGCGTACGGCGAGTCAGACTCCAGGCGCTCATACGATCGCATTGCCGATGGAAGGTCACCACGCTGTTCTTGAGCTGCAGCAATCATGGTCGCAGCGTGGTAGCTGATCGGCGTACCCAGACCAGCATTTGCAACAGGTTCCAACGCGCGGATCGCAGCGTCTACGCTATCGCGACGCATCTCGAATTCCGCCAGAAGCAGTCGAGCCTCACCCGCCTCGGGAGTTCCCCCGAATTGCGTGATGAACACGCCCAGGTCCTGCCTGAGCTGTTGCGGTGCAACTCCCTGGCTCGACAACCGAATCTGGTCAAGACGGACCGCCGCCCGCCCCTGAAGATCCGCCTTGTAGCGCACATAAATGACGCCGGCCGCAATCACGGCCACGAGCGCGATGAGTACGGTGGTCGCTGCCCGCCTGTTCCGACGCGCCCACATTGTGACCGAGGCGACGGACTCCATTATTCGGTCTTCGGTGTCGACCTGCTCACGCTTTGACTGCTTGGCAATGGTTTTGGACATTAGATTTATTTCAGGTACAGTGACACTTAGTGCACGCTAACAAAATCGCACGACTGATGTTACGCGAATGCACCGCAATGCGGCGTCGCGCCGACCAGGTCGTGCCCGGATCTCACTCAGCCACCAACAATGGTGTCTCGGCCATGCGGCGTCAACGAACGTGCGGAACAAAGCTCAGCCAGCTGGACAGCTCCTCGCGAGTCCATGTCATCCATTACCGGCGAGGACGTATCGAACGACTACGAATCCACCCACAAGCAGAAGTACAAAGACTACCGACAACAGGTTGAACCATCGATCGATAAATCCACGGATCGGCTCACCAAAAAGGCGAATCAACCCAGCGACCAGAAAGAACCTGCCGCTCCGACTCAACGCGGAAATGAAGACAAAGGGTATGAATGCGACCCCAAATGCACCCGCTGCAATGGTAAACACCTTAAACGGAACCGGTGTGAACCCAGCGGTGCCGAGGGTCAACCAGAGGTTGTCGTTGTACATGCGTCCCAGACTCTCGTACTGCTCCCCTGCTCCATACAACTCTAGAATGGGCTGGCCAATCGAGTTGAACAGGAAGCTGCCGATCAGATAGCCCGCTATTGCTCCCAGAACTGATCCTGCTGTACAGATCAGAGCGAACCAGAACGCCCGCCGGGGTCGTCCCAGGGCAAGTGGTAACAGCAGCACATCGGGCGGGATCGGGAAGAACGATGCCTCCGCGAACGCGATGCCGAAGAGAGCCCAGACTCCTCCCGGTCGATCGGCCCAGCCGAGAACCCAATCGTACAGTCTGCGCACCCAATTGCGCCGAGGTGACTCCTCGGTCACCAGCCCTCCTCGCCTATCAGGGGCACAAAATGAGAATCATCGATCGTCAAAATATCGAATCCCCCTTCTCGACCAGTGACCAGTGACAACTGTTGACCCTGGGCATCTCCAATCGGAATCAGCATACGCCCAAGAGGAGTGAGTTGGTCCAACAGGATGTCAGGCATCTGGGGGGCAGCAGCCCCAACAAGGATGCGATCATACGGTGCATGCTCCATCCATCCGACACTACCGTCACCCGTGCACAACATCACGTTATCCAAGTTGAAGTCAGCGAGGGTCGCAGCAGCTCGCATCGCAATCTCGGGCACGACCTCTATCGAATACACCTCCGCGGCCAGCTGGCTAAGCAGTGCTGTCTGGAATCCCGACCCCGTACCGATCTCGAGTACCCGTTCCGTTCCTTCGAGTCCCGCCAGTTGCAGATGAAGCGCATGGACTCCCGCTCTTGAGATCGTCTGTCCATACCCAAGCGGAAGGGCGACGTCCTCGTATGCGCGGTGTCGAACCGCCTCAGGGACGAACATGTGCCTGGGGACCGTGTCGAAAGCGTGCAGTACGGCAAGGTCGGTAATTCCTCCGGTGCGCAGAGCTTCAATCAATCGAAGTCGCGAACGGCGGTACGCGTTTCGCCCTACAGGTCCCACGCCTCAACCTCGTTGATTAACCGATGATTTGTCAGGTCGAGGTGCATGGGAGTAATCGAAATGTAATTGGCTTCCACAGCGCGAAAATCCGAGTCATCCCCCCCGCTCCAGCTGGACACTCCCCCGCCGATCCAGAAATACTCACGCCCACCAGGATCCTCCCGACGAACGAGAGAATCTGAATAGACTCGGCGTCCGAGTCTTGTCACGCGGACCCCCTTGATCTCTGCGGGCGGAATGTTGGGAATATTGACGTTGAAGAATGTCTCAGAGGGGATCGAAGATCGGGTGAGAATTTGGCGTAACAACCGATGGAGCACATCCGCGTATCCCTCGAGGTCGCCCCTTCCCTCTCCACCCAGAGACACGGCGATCGCAGGTATGCCGAGAATAGTGCCTTCCATCGCTGCAGCAACGGTACCCGAGTACAGGACGTCTTCTCCCATATTGGGGCCGTGGTTTACTCCTGAGAGCACGAAATCTGGCCGATCCGGAAGAAGCTGGTTGACTGCTATCAGGACGCAGTCTGTCGGAGTACCATCCACCACGTGATGGCCGGGCTTGATCTCCGTGATGCGGACGGGACGGTGAAGGGTCAGGGAGTGGCTCGTCGCGCTCTTCTGACGATCAGGGGCCACCACCGTTACATCACCAAGACGTCCGGCGACATTCGCCAGCAGGCGAAGCCCTCGGGCATGAATGCCGTCGTCGTTGGTGCAGAGAATGCGGGGCGACCGCTGACTACTCGAAGGCTGACTAGCTGTCACAGATCACGAGTCTAGCAGTTTCAACAATGCGTCCGCTTCCCGGCGGAGATCCCGTACCGTCTCGGTATTCCACGCGATGCGTGACGCACGCGCCAGCTTCCCGTCCTTGCGAAGCTGGTCCAACTTCTGCCGGGCGCCTTCGATTGTGTATCGCTCGGTGTGTAGCAAGTGCCGAATCAGG
>JBDHMQ010000114.1:0-9085 GCA_039656095.1 Gemmatimonadota bacterium
AATAAGGCTGGCCGTGAGCGCATTGTAGCGTTCCTGTAGCCTTGGAAGCACGAATCCGCGCCACCCGATTTCTTCCCCGGTCATCAACACCAGCAGGATCAAGATCTGAGGAAATAAGGAGCCGTCCCTGACCGGTGGAATACTCCCCGTGTTGATCGTAATCGCTAGTACCGCAATGCCCGGAAGCAGGAATAGAGCAACGAGATACCATTTCAGGCCGACACGCCATTTGAACAGCTGCCCGAGAAGCTCCCTTCTGGCCTGCTTTCCGCCAGTCAACTGCGCGATGATCCGATGATCACAGCCGAAATGGCTGGTCCGATGACACCGAACAGAGCAAGGGCTTCAATCCCGGTGGCTCCAGCAGCAGCCATCGCTGCCGAAATCAGCACGAGCGCGAGCAGATAGAACGCGGCCACCTCATGCCGGTGGATCCAGGATCGTGTTGCGGTCATGGTAGCTCTCGCTTGAGAGAATCCAGGCCTTCGCGCACCTCAGCCACACTGATGCTTGTCAGGTCATCATCGAGCGCAAGCAGCACATGGTTGTGTTTGGACAACGGAGGAAACTTCGCCAGGTCGCGTGGATTTCGATACAGGGCCAGGACCGGCGTGTCGAAACATGAAGCGACATGAACCGCTGCCGTATCGGTCGAAAGCAGCACAGATGAGTGACGGACGATTTCGCCGACATCAAACAGGCTCTCCGTCGCCGGAGACGGGATCGCACCGCTGAGCCCGGATTCCAGTTCGCGACGGTCCGCAGAGTGTTCCGGCGCCGCCAGCACAACGAAAGGACCGGTTACGTCAGAAAGAAGCTCGCTCCAACGAGCCAGCGGCCAGCGTTTTGCGGGCTTCGACGCGCTGATATTTACGGCCAGCACCGATCTGCCTGCCAACTCCGAAGCTACAAACTCTTTTATGGCTGGTGATACCGGACCGTCCGGCAGATAAGGAAATACGCTCGACGGGGAACCAAGATTCTCAACGAGTCCCACCACCTTCTCCCGCACGGGCATCTGCTCTGGCCGCGCGACGAGACAATCGAAGAAGCCCTTGTGGCCGGGATGGTCGAATCCGATGCGATACCCGGCCTTGAACTGGCGCACGAGGCGCAGGTTTGTGAACGACGGATGGTCCTTGGTGCTCACCAACACATCGTACCGCCGGGCAAACAGGGCGCTCCGCTCCTGTTTCGAGGCCTCGCGCAGGTCGATCGCCTGCGTAACAAGGTCATCATGCGACAGCAGGCGCACACCCGGGCCCAAACCGGCGACGATGATCTCCGCCGCCGGTGCAATCGAAACCAAAGCTCGAATCAACGGTGTCGTCATGATCACATCGCTACAACTCGGGCACCAGCACGATCACGCTGTTCAGCGATCCCTGGACATACGGAGAGACGACGGTGCGTCGGCCCGAGACGCGAAGCAGCCTGCACATGAACTGCCGATAGGCAGTCCTCAAGCGACTGCTCGCACGAACAGGGACTCGACTCGGTCGACCATACCGTCAACCGTAAACTCCTGCAGAACCCGATCGCGGGCTGCGTCTGCTACGCTGCGGGCAAGCGACGCATCGTCCAGGAGTCGCTCGAGCGCGGCTGCGAGCGCGTCATCAGGCGGAACAAGCAGTCCAAACCGTTCATCTGGTATCAGCTCCGGAACTCCATTCACGGCTGTGGCCACGACCGGTGTGCCGACTGACATCGCCTCGAGCAGAACCGTGGGCATTCCCTCGTAGCGAGAAGCCAGCGCGAATACAGAGGCCCCCGCGATGGCGGGCCTGAGGGGGGACTGGAATCCGATCAAGTGAACAATCTGTTCAAGCCCGAACTCTGCAATTTGAGTCCGGATTCGGTGTTCCAGATTGCCGTCTCCCGCAATCAACACGACGAAGTCATTGCGGCGCTTATGGAGCTGAGAGGCAGCTTCGATCAGAACGTCGAACCCTTTCTGCTCGGACAGTCGACCCGCAGAAAGAATGACCTGTCTGCCTGTTTGTGCCTCCGGAAACTGAGTAGGAACAATGCTCAAAGGAGGATCGATTCCGTAGTGCACCACGGTTACGATGTCGGACCGCAGGCCATAGTCCTCTACATAAGCCCGGCGAATCGATTCGGCGTTGGTGATCACTCCATCGGTCAGCCAGCGGATAGGAAGTGTGTATCGTCGCTTCTGGTTGATTGAGTCAAGCGCATGACTCGCAAAAATGGCCGATGTGCGGGCAAGTCGACCAGCCAGGCCTGCCACGCGACTGTCTCGATTGAAATTGCACACGAGCACGTCGATCGTTTCGTGTCTGAGAAAACGTCGCAACATCCATGTGAGCGAGGGATCGAAGTCACCATGAAACGGAAGCGGTAAAACTTTGAGACCTGCCTCGCCGGCGGCGAGTAGAAGGCGCGAATCTGGTCGGCCGCCGATCCATACGCGGTGGCGACGGTCACGGAGGCCTGCGCCTGTCGTGATCATCCACTGTTCACCGCCACCGAATTCCTCTGCCTTCTGAGAGTTTACAAACAGGATGTTCACGGCTGCTGCCCGAGGTCGATTGCCTTCATCTGGTCGAGTTCCTGTTTCAGCCGTTCGTTCTGGTCTGACAACGCCTCTGTCGCCTCAAGAAGGCTGACGAGCAAACGCGCTTCCGTCATGTAATCAGATTCGGGAAACTCAGCAACGAGCCGATTGAACAGGGTTAGTGCCCTGGCCGCGTCGTGCTCGGCATGCCCTGACATCGCCGAAGCGATCGCTGCTCGAAAGACGGCCAGGTCCTGATTCGCCAACGCCGGGTCTGCAAGAAAAACTCGAACCGTAGCCGCATAATCCCCCGCTTCATACAACTCACGCATCGCAGGCACGGCGACAGCGGGTGCCGCCGAAGTCGGCATCGGTTCGGGACCGGGCCCGGACGACGCACAGCCTGTCACAAGTAGCAGCGACATCAATCCCAGCGAGCCGAACAAGAGCCTGGGCTGAATTTTCACTTGGCACCTCCGGGCTGCGTAGCTGGCAGCACCACGATAAACGTACTTCCTCCGCCGGGCCGATCTTCGACGCCGATGGAACCGTCATGGGCCGTGACAATCTCCCGACAAATCGTAAGACCGAGACCAACCCCACCGGCCGATCCACCCGGTTCGCCACGCTGCGTGAACCTGTCGAAGATCACACGCTTGTCTGCATCGGCGACTCCCGGCCCCTCGTCGGAAATTCGCAGATACACTCCTTCGCGGTCCCCGTTCTCCGGGGCCAAGTCGATTTCGACACGAACCGTGCCGCCCCTGGGCGAAAACTTCAGTGCATTATCCAGCAGGTTTTCGACTACCTGCGAGATTCGAGCTTCGTCACAATCCATGAGCAACGACTCGGGTGCCGTCAGATCTACCGCGACACGACTGTCGCCACGTCGGCCGGCTCGAAGGAGTATGAGACGGCCTGAGACTCCAACTGGGCGAGCATGAGCAGGTCCGAGATCATTGCCGACAACCGTTCGCCGCTTGCCAGCCCGAGTTTCAGCAACTTCTGCTGGCGCTCATTCACCGGACCTGGAACCCCGTCCAGCAGCACCCGCATAGCCTCCGTTATCGAGGCCGCGCGAGTTCCCGAAATTCCTCGTCGTGCGAACCCTTGAGACGGTGGCCGAACTCCCCGGCTGCCACACGGCGCGTGGCCTCAGACAGCCGACCGAGCGATCCGGAGATCGATCGAATGATCAGAAGAATGATTATGAATGCGGTCAGGAGCGCGACTCCACCCACGATCCAGGCGCTGCGTTGGGCCCGGGACAGGTCACGTGCCGCGCGGTCCAATTCGGAACGCATGGCAGATCGACTGGCCTGCGCCACGTCGATCACCGCCTGCTTCATGGCGTCTACTTCGTTGGCCAGCACGGGGGTTTCCGGAACACCGGACGGAGTCCCCGTTGGCGAAGCGCGGAATGCGGCCCATCTGGTGACGAGATTTTCGACTCGCTCTGCTTCAACAGCGCCACGGGACAGCGTATCCAGTGACGCAATCGCGCTGTCCAGCTCGACAGCGATGGCAGCATATAGTGTCGCATATCCACTGTCCGCTGACACATCGAACTTCCGGCCCGCTTCAAGCAAACGATCGAATCGATACAGCTGCTCGGTGCTGGTGACTGACACCTGTACCGAGATCGCCGTCAACCTGCGTTGGGCCTCGGAAAGGTCCTGGATGATGCTTATGTGGTAGGCAAGCAATGAACCCATCAACAACAGAAGCAGGCCATAACCCGCCCAGAGTTTGGTAGAGACTCTCACGCTTCTGCCGCGTCTTCCTCGTAGCGCTTCAGCTTGTTACGGATCGTTTTCACGTCGAGGTCGAGTCTTCGAGCCGCTTCTGCTTTGTTCTGGTTCACAAGCTCAAGAGTCTTGAGAATGAGCTCCTTCTCCGCCTCCTCCACCGTTGTCTCGCCGATTTCAAGCGTGATCGTCGGATCGTCATCCCGTGGAGCGCGCATGAACAGCGGAAGTTGCGCCGTTTCTATCCAGCCGTCCCGGGCTACGATCGTCGCTCGCTCAATAGCATTGCGCAGTTCCCGTACGTTGCCAGGCCAGCGGTAATCCTCGAGAAGCGCCATCGTTTGATCGCGTACGCCGGCGACGTCCGTGCCGTGTTTCCGGTTAAATTCCCGAATGAACGCCTGAACGAGTAACGGGATGTCTCCGTGTCGGTCCTTGAGCTCGGGAAGCTCAATCTCGAACACGGCAAGGCGATAATAGAGGTCCTCCCGCAGAAGTCCCCGGCGGATTGCGTCGTCAATCGGGCGGTTGGTCGCAGCGATCACTCGCACATCGAATTCGATCTCCCGGCTGCCGCCCACACGCCGAGCACGTCCCTCTTCGAGAATCCGCAGGAATGTAGGCTGCAAGTTGACGGGCATCTCGGCAATTTCGTCCAGCAACAGGACGCCACCATCGGCTAGCTCGAAGCTACCGCGCCGCAACTGTGCCGCGCCCGTAAACGCCCCCTTCGTGTGACCAAACAGCTCGCTCTCGACCAGTCCTTCAGGAATCGCGGCGCAGTTGATTGCAACGAACGGCCCCTTGGATCGCTGACTCAGCGCGTGAATTGAGCGAGCCACGAGTTCTTTTCCCGTACCGCTCGCGCCGGTGATAAATGCCGTGGCTTCGTTCTCGGCCAGCAGCTTCACCATCGCGAATACTTCCATCATCGAGTCACTGCGCCCGATCATGCCGGCAAAGCCGGGCTCGTCCTCAAGCTGTGAATCCAGGTCAGCCACCCGCTGTCTCAATGACATATCTGCCAGAACTGCCTTGAGCGCCGCCCGCATTTTGTTTGTTTCAATCGGTTTGGTGAGAAAGTCCTCGGCGCCTTCCTTCATGGCCTCCACCGCGAGGTCAACCGTGCCGTGCCCTGTCATTAGAATCACGGGACGCTCGGGATCGTCGGCCTTGAGGAGCCGGAGCAGATCAAGCCCGGACATTCCTGGCAACACAATGTCGGCCAGCACAACAGCGGGTTGCTGGCGCTCGATCGCCGCCCTGGCGTCGGACGCATCCGCCGCAGTAGTCACCGCGTAGCCCCAGTCCTCCAGCCGAACGGTGAGGACTTCGCGCATGGTCTCGTCGTCGTCCACGACGAGAATCGACAGTACGTCATCCGGCATTACAGCCCTCCCCTGGAACCCGTTGAGGAATTGTGACAAGCCGGGTTAATCTTGTGGCTTGGCCCCGGCGAATCAAATTTTCCTGAGCACAATCGGGTAAATATCCCCACTGTCGGTACTTATAATCCGGGGAAAATATACCCGAATTCGTCCGAAATTTGCTCAACGACGACTATAGTATTTCAGTTAACATGCTCGTAACTAGCACCTTACGCATGAATCGCACTGAGGCACGCTGTTTGCTCTATTCATAGAGTAGCAGGCGCGATCCGGAGGGCGCCGCGAACGGAACGCTCAGGTCCGAAAACAGCGAGGGGCTAGATATGCCGAAACGTTTCGAGTTTGCTGCGATTGCCGCCGTTGCTGCGATTGCCGCGTGCGGAGTGGGGGTCGCGGCCGACCAGGCCGAGGTTCCGGCCGGCACGACCTTGAAGATCCGCCTCAATCAGACGCTCGACTCCGACCAGCATGGTCCGGGTAGTGGATTTACCGCCACGGTTTCTACTGCCTTGTTTGGCGAGGAGGGACAGACCCTCATTCCCGTCGGCTCGCTTCTTCATGGCAAGATCTTGACGCTTCAGGAAGATCCGCCTCGGGTCCAGCTTGAGTTCACGGATATCGAGGTGCGTGGTGAATCGAAGAACCTCGATGCCTCGTTGGTAGAATTCGCACCGGCCAGGCAGTCCGAAATGAAGGACGAAGGCAAGAAGATCGGTGGTGGAGCTGCTGCCGGAGCCATTGTCGGCGGACTGGTCGGTGGAGATGTCGGAGGTGCGGCTGTCGGTGCCGTGGCAGGTGCGGCGGCCGGGACAGGTGTCGCTCTGCTCACCAAGGACTCACACGTATTCGTGCCGGCCGGCTCAATATTCCAGATCGAGCTTCTTCGAGCCTTGCCCGTTCCGTTGCAGACCGATGCAGAATCTGAGTCGGCAACTGCCGACTGAATCTATCACCATCATACCGGGAGGATGATGTCATGAGAAACATAGTTGTGAAGAGCAGACCGCTGGTCGTGGGCCTAGCCGCGCTGGCGGTGCTCGCCACATCAGGATGTGCGGGCAAAGTGAACCAGGACGTGTACGAGGCAGACATTGCAGCGATTCGAGCGGACATTGCTGGCCTGGATTCGCGAGCCAGCCTGACCGAAGAGCAGCTGGCTGAGATTCAGTTGCGAGTCGATGGACTCGAGGCTGCACTCGGCATGCTTCGCGATGATTTTGATGTGACAGTCACGCGGCTCGAAACCGGACTCCGGTTCGCGACGCCCCTTCACTTCGATTACGACGATGCGACGATCCGTCTCGCGGACATCGAGTTGCTCGATCGTTTCGTCGACGTCGTGAGCCATCACTTCGACGGCGCGCTTATTACCGTTGAGGGCTTTGCCGATCCGGCCGGATCAGTGGCATACAACCAGGATCTGTCAGAGCGTCGCGCGGAATCAGTGGCTCGGTACGTCCGGGCTGATGGTGCGTTGGATGGAGCTCAGATTCGAACGATCGGTTTCGGTGAGACGCGTCTCGTCGAATCCGGTGCCAGCGGCCCCGGCGACGCCGGACTTGTTAACCGCCGCGTTGCGTTCGTGATCGATTACGCGCCGGAATCAGAGATGGACTCAGAGGATCTCGTCATCGAGTCCGAAGAGGAAGACGAAACGACCTGACCTTGCGAACCGTAAGTGGCAGGTCCCGAATCTCTGGCGCCGCGCGTTCTGGGCGCGTGGCGTCGGAGGTTCACCTTCTGGACGGTCTCTACCTGGGACCAATTCTGTAGGAGCAGTTCTCGTCCCCTTCAGGCATGTGGGTAAAGCGGGTAAGGTCGCCGTCTACGAGAGCCTCAATCAGCCGCTGTTCGGACCGGCATGGTAGCCGCGTTACCGCAACGACTGACTTCAGCGGACAGTTGCAGAGTCGGATCACCTGCTCGCCCGTGTCGGGATCCTGGTCGAATTCAGGCATGAATCCGGCTTCGGCGAGGAGATCCTTCGTCGCCTGGAGTCTCCTGTCTGGATCGAGCTTCTCGATCCTGTTGGCTACTTCATCGTAGCCGGCCTGCGCTCGTTGCAAGAAGAAATTTTCGAGTAGTTCATCGTTTCCGGAACCCAGCAGGTACTCTACCAACTCCACCAGCACTTCGGCCTCACCCTGTGGAAACAGCGCCTCGCCCGCATCGGTCAAACCGTAGATTACATGTGGACGACCCGGACCTTCACGACGCCTGCCCACCCTCTCCACCAGGCGACGCGCTTCGAGCGCGCGAATGTGCTCGCGAAGCGTGCCCATCGACAGGTCAAACCCTTCCGCCAGTTGACCGGTTGTCGACGGACCGCTGCGTTTCAGTGCGTGCAGCAGCTCGCGCTGGGTGAGCCCGAGTCCGGGCACGCTGATGTGATCGGCGTCTTTCATATGGTCAGACTGCACGAATTCATAGGGTAAGTCAAGGTTAGTTGGGTTACGCTGGCGATAACCTTGACAACCAGTTTTATATTACCTAATATCTGATCCTAATATTACCAAATACTATTATTGGAAAGGGTCTACGCATGCAGACCATAGCCACGAAACACCCCGTTCGGTTTGTGACTCTTGTCTTCTTGGCTGTTTCGGCAGCCGCATGCGGGGGAGGCGAGAGTCCGCCGGACGCGGGTGTTTCTTCTACTTCAGCTGAGGCCCCTGAGGCCCCAGCGCCTTCGGGGCTCACCGCCGATGAATTGGAATTCGGGATCGGACCCATCCGCTCTCTTGAGCTGGGCGACCTGGATCCGACCCTTGCGGCAGTCGGCGATGAGTTGTTCGCCGTCAAATGTTCGGCATGTCACAGGCTGGACGAGAGGTACATAGGTCCGGCGCTAAGGGACGTGACTGAGCACAGAAACCCCGAGTACATCATGAACATGATTCTCAACCCTGAGGAAATGGTAAAGAATCATCCCGTAGCAAAGCAGCTGTTCGCAGAGTTCAACTTCACGCCGATGGCAAATCAGCAGCTTAGTGAAGAGGACGCACGGGCCGTCCTCGAGTACCTGCGGCAAGCGGGTGCTGAAGATCCGACCACCCAGAACTGAACCCTTGATTAGAGACCTAATGATGAATAACAGCAAAGTCAGGTTCGTGATGCTACTGGCAATGGTGGCATTCGCTGGCGCATTCACTTTTGCGTGCCAGACGTCCGATGGCCCCGCCGCAGGAGTTGGCGATGCCGCAAGCGCAGTCTACGTCGCGCCAGGCGAATACGATGAGTTCTATGCCTTCATGTCAGGCGGCTTCAGCGGCAATGTGACTGTGCATGGACTCCCGTCTGGAAGATTGATCAAGACAATCGCCGTGTTCTCACAGTATCCAGAGAACGGCTGGGGGTATTCCGAAGAGACAAAGGGAATGCTCGACACGAGCTTCGGATTCATCCCATGGGACGATTCCCATCATCCTCAA
>JBDHMQ010000115.1:0-5632 GCA_039656095.1 Gemmatimonadota bacterium
GCCCTTATTCGCTTGATCACTACTCTCAAACCCTCTACTTCATCTACTCCACCTCATTGCGCTCCTCGACACTACTCACTCCCTATCCCTCCTCATTGTCAAAAAGCAGCCCCCCCGTTTCCAGGGGGGCCGTAGATCTTAACCGGACTACAAGGTTCCGTCAACGCCGAAACCGACTCGCAAATCAGCCCTCGAGCTGAGTCTCCGATTCGACCTCTACCTGTTCAGCAAGCACCGACACTTCGTCGTCGATTACCTGCATGAAACCGCCCGACACATGGATCGTGTGCACCGTGTCTCCGTCCTTCACGATGACATCCCCAGACCCGAGCAACACCATCATTGGAGCGTGTCCGACGAGGATTCCCAATTGCCCATCATGGGCCGGGATCAGGACGCTCTCTCCCTCGCCACTGAACCCAACCACCGCCGGAGAAATCACGCTCACGTGTAGCTTGCGATCCGCGTCAGCCATCAGGAGCCCTCAGACTCCATTTCACGCGCCTTTTCAATGGCCTCTTCAACACCACCCACCATGTAAAACGCCTGCTCGGGCAAGTGGTCGAATTCGCCATCCACGAGCGCCGTGAATGATTCGATCGTGGTTTCGAGCGGTACGTACTTGCCCGGAATACCGGTGAACTGCTCTGCCACATGAAACGGCTGTGACAGGAAGCGCTGGATACGTCGCGCACGGCCCACGATCACTTTGTCTTCCTCGCTCAACTCGTCCAGACCGAGAATCGCGATGATGTCCTGCAGATCTTTGTATCGCTGCAGGATTTCCTGTACGCGCGTCGCAGCGTCGTAGTGCTTGTCACCCAGGAACTGCGCATCCAGGATGCGGCTTGACGACTCCAGCGGATCAACTGCCGGGTAGATTCCAAGCTCTGCGATCTGGCGCGACAGTACCGTCGTGGCGTCGAGGTGGGTGAACGCGGACGCAGGCGCCGGGTCAGTGAGATCGTCAGCCGGTACATATACAGCCTGAACCGACGTGATCGAGCCCGACTTGGTCGATGTGATGCGCTCCTGCAATTCACCCATTTCACTTGCAAGCGTCGGCTGATATCCGACGGCGCTCGGCATGCGACCGAGCAGCGCTGACACCTCCGACCCGGCCTGGCTGAATCGGAAGATATTATCGATGAACAGCAGCACATCCTGACCCGCGACGTCACGAAAGTATTCCGCAACCGTCAGACCGGAGAGGCCCACGCGAAGCCGGGCACCGGGCGGCTCGTTCATCTGGCCATAAATCAGAGCTGTTGAGTCGATCACGCCCGATTCCTTCATTTCGAGCCACAGATCGTTGCCCTCGCGCGTCCGCTCGCCCACACCGCAGAACACGGACTTTCCGCCGTGCTCCTGAGCGATATTGTTGATCAGCTCCATGATGATGACTGTCTTGCCCACGCCGGCTCCGCCGAACAGTCCCGTCTTGCCACCCTTCACATACGGGCAGATCAAGTCGATCACCTTAATGCCGGTCTCGAAGATCTCGGTCTTCGGCTCGAGTTCCGTCATCTCCGGCGCATGGCGATGGATCGGCCAACGCTCCTTTTCCCCAATGGGTCCCGCTTCATCGACAGGGTCACCAAGCACGTTCATGATCCTGCCTAGCGGAAACTCTCCGACCGGAACGGTGATGGGGCTGCCCGTGTCGATGACCTCCTGGCCACGTCGCACACCGTCGGTTGTGTCCATGGCTACCGCACGAACCTGACTCCGCCCGATATGCTGAGCGACTTCGCACACGAGCCGCCTTTGCACGCCGTCCTGTTCCCATTCGAGTTCCACCGCATTGTACAGAGCCGGTAGGCTTTCGGGCGCGAACTCTACGTCAAGGACGGGTCCGATTACCTGAACGACTTTTCCGATATTTTTCTGCTCGGCCATCTCTAATTCCTAACTGGAAAGTGCTTCCGCCCCGCCGATGATCTCCGCAATCTGCTGCGTGATCTCGGCCTGCCGGGCCCGATTGTAGTGGCGCCGGAGTGTCGTAAGAAACTCGTCGGCATTGTCCGTTGCGGCTTTCATCGCGGTTCGCCGGGCACCCTGCTCGGCCGCTGCATTTTCGACCAGGCCCCGGTATGTGACGTTCGTGAGATAAAGCGGGAGAATCGTGGCCAGAATCTCCTCAACCGATGGATCAAGCAGGTAGTAGGCACCCTGCTTCGGACCTTCATCCGGGACATATACGGGAAGTAGTTTGCGCGCGATCGGGGGGGTCTTCATCACGCTGATGTAATCAGCATGCACGAGGTAGATCGCGTCCAGATCTTCCTGCACAAAACGCTCAGCAAGAGGAGCGACAAGCTCGCGAGCCTGGTCGGCCGTCGGGGAATCTGAAATATCGGTTCGCGTGCTGGCCATCTCCACACCACGGAACCGGAAATAAGCGACGCCCTTCTTGCCTACAACGTGGAACTCCGTCTCCACGTCCTCATCGGCCAGGGAGGCCAGTAGCTCACGGGCCTTCCGGATCAG
Organism: Gemmatimonadota bacterium; assembly: GCA_039656095.1. Taxonomy (GTDB): domain Bacteria; phylum Gemmatimonadota; class Gemmatimonadetes; order Palauibacterales; family Palauibacteraceae; genus JARFPW01. The sequence goes on from JBDHMQ010000115.1 coordinate 2,491, forward strand.
GTTCACGTTGAAACCACCGCACAAGCCACGGTTGCTCGTCATCAGAATCACGGCTGCCCGATGGATTCGGTCCGGCTGCCTGAGGATCGGCTCCAACTCAGCGATCTCGGGCGTGACCAGGTTTTCCACCACCGCTGCGACCTTCTCAGCGAACGGGCGTGCTTCCTTCACCCGGGCCTGGGCGCGTCGAAGCTTCGACGTCGCTACCATTTCCATGGTACGCGTGATCTTGCGAGTGCTCGTGACGGACTTCATCCGTCGTCCGATATCTCTGGCTCTTGCCATCAGATCAGCCGGTTACCACGGCTGCTGTCTCAGCTCTGAACAACTGTTTGTGACTTTCGATTGCATCACGCAGCGCTTGCGAGGTATCGTCGCTCAGCACTTTCTCGGTACGAATTGCCTCGGCAATCTGCGGGTGCGTCGAGTTTACGTATTCGAAGAAGCTCGCTTCCCAGGCACGAATCTTAGGCACATCGACATCGTCGAGGAATCCCTGCGTGACGGCGTAGATCACCATCACCTGATTCTCTACCGCCATGGGCACGTACTGCCCCTGCTTGAGCACCTCAACCGTGCGCTCACCCCGGCCGAGTTGACGTTGCGTGGCGGCGTCGAGATCCGATCCGAACTGTGCGAAAGCCTCGAGTTCTCGGAATTGGGCCAGATCGAGACGGAGCCGGCCGGCAACCCCTTTCATCGCCTTAATCTGGGCAGCACCACCAACCCGGGACACAGAGATCCCGGCGTTTACGGCGGGCCGAACACCTGAATAAAACAGGTTGCTTTCAAGGAAGATCTGGCCATCCGTAATCGAAATGACGTTCGTCGGAATGTAGGCCGAAACGTCGCCTGCCTGTGTCTGAATGATTGGCAACGCGGTGAGCGAACCGCCCGGCTTGTCGATGTCGGGATGGCCCGCAGTCACGCTCTCGTCGTGAGTCAGCTTGGCCGCCCGCTCCAGTAGTCGACTATGCAGGTAGAACACGTCTCCGGGATACGCCTCGCGGCCCGGTGGGCGGCGCAGGACGAGCGAGATTTCCCGGTAGGCATCGGCCTGCTTGGAAAGATCGTCGTAAATGACCAGCGTCGCCTTGCCCTCTTTGTACATAAAGTACTCGGCCAGCGCACAACCGGTGTACGGAGAAATATACTGGAGGGTCGCCGGGTCTGAGGCGTTGGCCGCCACGACGATCGTGTAATCCATCGCCCCTTCGGATTCCAGCTTGGCGACTACGGATGCTACGGTTGAGGCTTTCTGTCCGATCGCCACATAGACGCAAACGACGTCACCGCCACGCTGATTGATTATCGTATCAATCGCCAGCGCGGTCTTGCCGGTCCGCCGATCGCCGATAATCAACTCGCGTTGTCCCCGGCCAATCGGGATCATCGAGTCGATCGCCTTGATCCCGGTCTGGAGGGGTTCATTCACCGGCTGCCTGTACACGATGCCAGGAGCCTTCCGGTCTACAAGCATCGTCGTGCTCGCCTTGATGGCCCCCTTGCCGTCTCGCGGCTCGCCCAGCGGGCTTACGACACGACCCAGAAACTCCGGCCCGGCCGGCACCTCAAGCACGCGTCCAGTACGCCGAACCGTATCGCCTTCTTTGAGCTGCAGATAATCGCCGAGAACGACAGCGCCGATATTATCTTCTTCAAGATTGAGCGCGAGCGCGGTAACCAGCTCACCAGTCTCCGAAGACTCGACCTCGAGCATCTCGTTCGCTACTGCGGAGGACAGGCCCCAGATGCGAGCAATGCCGTCCTTCACCTCGAGGATTTCGCCGACCTCTTCGAGCTTCAAATCTTCTTCGAAGTTCTCGATTTGATCGAGGAGCGCCTTCTTCATTTCGCTGGCGCGAAGCGTTGCGTCTGACGTCGCCATACTCTCTCTATCCCAGTCCGACAGGTTGTTGGTTCGAGCCCGTTCAGGCCCCGTGTTCCAATAAGCTTCGTCTCAGTAGCTGCAGCCGTCGGCGGACGGATCCGTCGAGCACCTTGTCTTCCACCCGAACGACCATTCCTCCGATCAAACCCGGATCGACGCGGAAATCAGCATCAACATCAAGCCCAAGCACAGCGGTCAACTGACTTCCGATCTCCGCCTGGAAGCTCGGGTCGGCTACCGTGGCCAGCGTGACCGAAGCATGAACGCGCCCCGTGCGTTCATACAGGAGGTCTCGGCAAGCGATCTCGATGTCGGGCAACAGAGCCTGGCGTCGCTTATCGAGCACGATCAATACGAATCGGATGAACAGTTCCGGATACCGATCCTGAAATGTTTCGCGCAGCACTCGGCGTTTGTCCTCGGCTGTCACGCGCGGCGTGTCGAGAAATGCCTTGAACGGAGTCGATGTCTCATAGAGTCCGGCCACTTCCCCGATCATCTCCAACCATGCGGATTCAGCGCCCTCCCGACCTGCAAGCTCCAGCATGGTGTCCGCATAATTGCGGGCGACTGCTGCTCTGCTCATCCGAGTTCCGTCATGTAATCCCGGATGAGCTTTCGGTTACTTTCGTCGTCGAGCTTTTCGTTGATCAGCCTCTCGGCCGCGGCAATCGACAGATCTATGGCATCGCGGCGCACACCTGCTACTAGCTCTTCGCGTTCGCGTGCCATTTCCTTTCGGGCCTTCTCAAGCAGGACCTCGTGCTCGCTGCGGGCCTGTTCCAGAATCTCCGCCCGCAAACGCTCGCCTGCGTCTCGGCCTTCCTGGAGAATTCCTTTGGCTTCCAGCCGGGCTTCATCGAGTTGCCTTTGATGCTCGTCGAGCAGCCGTCTGGCTTCAGCACGATCCGTCTTTGCGCCCTCAATGGACTCTTCAATTCTCGACGTCCGATCTTCCAGGCCTTTCGCGATGGCCGGGAACGCCTTCCATGACAGAATTGCTACCGTGAGAAGGAACAGAATCCAGGTCCAGAACATCAGTCCAAAATCGACTGAAAAGACGTTGATTCCTTCTTGAGCCGCTTGCAGGCCCGACGGGATCGCCAGATACACCAGCGCCACCGACAGTACTGATGACGGGATCAGGCTTCGCGTGGTCACGCCTCTAACTTCCTAGGCCTTCAGGAGGGCGATCACGAGACCAAACAGAGCAGCGCCCTCAATGAGAGCCGCAAGAATGATCGCGCCCGT
>JBDHMQ010000116.1:0-5625 GCA_039656095.1 Gemmatimonadota bacterium
GTGCGTGGGTCTGGGGAACAGTGGCAAAAAAGATGCGATCCCTGTGCTGCGTCGTTGTCTGGATGATGATTCGGAGCTTGTCAGGGAACACGCGGCGTGGGCGCTCGGACGGCTCGAGTAGCCGCCCGGGCTTTGGTCAGTTCAGCGTACCGACTACCTGTAGCTATCTCGTACGTTCACTTGTCGCGTGAAAGCAGTGTGCCAAGCCAGTCAGCGATGTGCCGAAGCTGTGTTTCATCCGCTTTGGTAAACGCCGCTTCGCGGTCACTATCGAGATCCAACTGCCCGTATACCTGGCCGGTATTCGGATCTCGGATCAATACGACGATTTCCGCACGAGTGCCCACACTGCAGGCGATGTAATTGTCGAGGTCACGGACATCCGGAACGTTGATGTCACGATCTTCGGCTACCGCCGTGCCACACACCCCATCGCCGACCGCTATGCGCGTGTGCTCCGTGGCTGCTCCGATGTAATTATGCAGGGTGAGCACGTCGTCGTTGAGCAGGTAGATGCCTACCCAATCGAAGCGATCCGATGCGCCGTCGATTTCGTGCACGGCGGAGCGCAGCAGTGCGTCCGAATCAGCGCCCCCCCGACCCAGGGCAGCGAGCCGGGAGACCACGACGGAGCCGTTCAGCATCAGGCGATCAGGAATGGTTGCGGCTATCGAGTGCGGCGAGTCCGGGTCCACCGAACACGAGCATCAGCAGGGAAGCGGCCATCAGAAGGTTGAATTCGATCCCGGCGGAACCAAGGCCGACTACATAGAAGCCCTTCGCCGCATGGACCGTAACGATTCCCAAGAACATGTGGGCCGTAAGGAAGAGTGAAACCGGCGTAACAAGAAAGCCCGCAAGCAGTAGTATTCCGCCGCCCAGCTCAAGGATCGTGACCAACCATGCCGCGATCATCGGAGCAGGGATGCCCACACCACCGAGGAACACTGCCGTACCTGCCATGTCGCCGACTTTGGGCCAGCCATGAGCCACGAAAATGACGCCGAGAACGATCCGCAGGATAGCCAGGCCGAGTTCCGGATTCATTCCATTTTTCATTCTACCCTCCATCAAATTTCTATGATTCGTCCATCACCAGCCGCCGCCTCGGCATCGATCTGCGCCTCAAGCCTCTTGCCGTAACGCCGTTCCAATCCGCGGACGACTGCGGACCGGAGAGGGCGAACCAGAAGAACCAGTCCCGCCACATCGGTAAGCACGCCCGGAGTTACCAGCACTATACCGGCTACGAGAACGAGCAACGCCTCTATTAGTTCCCGTCCGGGGAGCTTACCCGCAGCCAGTTCGGTTTGGACGGCCAACCAGGCTCGAGCGCCCTCACGGCGCGCGAGCGTTGCCCCTGCGATGCCCGTTACGACAACGAGCGCCAGTGTCCAGGGACCTCCAAGTACCGAACCGATGCGCAGTAACAGCCACAGTTCGGCGAGCGGTACGAGGGTAAATGCGAGCAACAAGCGGAACCACATGGTGGCAATCTAGGCGAGGAGGGCAGGGATGCGAACCGATCGAGCCCTTGATGCCGGAAGAAGAGGCGAGCCGACGGAACACCCGGCGCCCCCGTCGAACGCCGCCGACCCCACCTCGACCTCCTGCGAGATCGAGACTACGGGGTCGGTGTCAACAATTCGTCACCTTGGACTAGAACCCGAGCGCTGCCCTCACATCGGGATCGATACGATCAGCGGTCCAGAACGGCTTCCACACGAGCCTGACGTCTGCATCGTTGACGCCTTCAGTTCCGCGGGCAGCTTCCTGCGCGCCGGACATGATCATCCCACCGGCCGGGCATCCAGGGCTGGTCAGCGTCATGGTAACCGTTGCGAGGCCATCTTCAACTTCGACGTCGTAAATCAGCCCCAGGTCGACGATGTTCAGGCCGAGTTCTGGATCAATGACACCCTTCAGCGCCTCCCGCACCTGGTCGGCGAGGGAGTTCTTCTCTTCGGCGTCCGTATTGGTGGTCTCTGTCTCGTCATTCATGGTGTTGTCTATCCTGGAAGTCACGGATTCACGGCCCGGATTTCGAATTCACTGACAGTGGCACGGTCGGACACTCGAACGACGTGCAAGATCATCTCTGCTACATCATCGGCCTGGAGAGATTTTTCTTCAACCGGGTTGAATTGATCCACCCGATCGAAGAACGGCGTATACACGGTCCCAGGGCAAACGGTCAATACACGCACGCCGTGCGGTCTGAGATCGAGCATCATCGACTTGGACATTCCCATCACGGCATGCTTGGACGCCGCATATATGGCTCCTCCGGCAAACGCATTCTTGCCTGCAAGCGATGCCACGTTGACGATTACGCCACCGCCCTGCTCGACCATACCTGGTGCGAACGCACGAGAGCACAAAAACAACCCTCTCACGTTCACGGCGAAGACCCGATCGTAATCATCGATTTCCAGATCCAGGAAAGTTCCGAATATGCCGATCCCGGCGTTGTTGACGAGCAGGTCTGTTCCACCCCAGGCGTCGTTTACGGTACGAAGCAGCGAGGCGACCTCGTCTTCCTGGCCGATATCTGCCTGAATCGGGAGAATCTCGGCGCCGGTCTCACGCAATGCAGCGGTAGCAGCCTCGAGCGTTTCCGCTGTTCTGGCGCAAATCGCAACCCGCGCACCAGCCTCTGCGAGTTGTCTGGCTGTCGAAAGCCCGATTCCGGTACTCCCACCTGTGACCACGCATCGCGAGCCTTCCAGGTTCATTCGTGCGACTCCGTTTCGTCTGGGTTTTCGGGCAGAGGAGACGGCGACGAGTGATCATGGACGATTCGCCATCCGTCACCCATCCGTCTCAACACGATCGTGAACCAGCCGGTCGCCGTTACCTGCTCGTCGCGGTGCAGGATGTACCTGCCGGTAACGATTCCAATCAACGGCGGAAGTTGTCGGATGTTCAGGTCCTCGAATCGTAGACTGTCACGCTGAGCACCGGCGGCGAAGACAGGTTCGTAGCCAGCCTTGATCTGCTCCCGTCCGTACACGGGTCCATCCGCTGTCATGAATGAGGTGGTCGATGCACTGGAGTAGTCTGACATGAACGCATCCAGGTCACCGCTATTCCACGCATCGACAGATCGCTCAAGCATTGTTGCTACCGAGGCTTCCAGTCCCGTGCCCTGATCGTCGGTTGTCTCGAGGGTACAGGCCGTTGCCGTGATCAAGAATGTCAGCGGCAACAGGGTGGCCGCGGAGCGGTGATTTAAAGTGCGCATTTTCGCTCCGTGAATGCTGCGGATGGTGAGACGAGAACCGTCTCCGTATCGTAATCCAATGTGCCGCCGCGCGCCTGCTTCGCTAGTTGTTTTTCGCGGCGAGGCATTGCTCGAAGTGCTTGCAGGTGCGGGCCAACGCTTCGGTCAGTTCTGGGGATGGACCTGCGAACGGATGACCGACTTCGAAGGTGTGACCGGCGCCTTCAACGAAGGCCAACTGGCTCTCCGGGGCTGCGGCAGCGAGTCGTTCAGCGTCGCCGGGAGCCACCGTCGGATCATTCGTTCCATGAACGACCAGAAGCGGAACCATACTGCGGCTCAACGAAGCTTCGAGGTCGAACTTCTCTCTATTGGCTGCGAGATCGTCGACGACATCCATGTATAACGGGAGAATCTGACCCGTCCGCGCGTTCGCAATTTCTATGAATTCGCCTGGGCCCAGGCCTTCAAACAGTTCTGTGTATCTCATCGGAGAAGCAATGGCAGCCCACGTGGTCAGTGCCACGACATCGGGGCGCTCTCCGCTTAGAATTGTCGCTACACCACCACGGCTATGACCGAGGACAGCGAGTCGCTCGACAGCCTCACAGGTCAGATCTCCAAGCCGTCCCGACCTCAGTCCATCCAGGATTGCATTCAGGTCGGCGAGCTCAAGACTGAATGTATTATGGCCGAAGGCATCCTCCTCCGTGGCCGTCTCGAGGTCGTCTCCAATCCCGCTACCCGAGAAATTGAAGGAGACAACCTGGCAGCCGAGTTCTGCAGCAAGAGTTCGACTGGCAAACGGAAAGAATCCCCAGTCCTTGAATCCCTTGAATCCGTGGCACACAACGACTGCCGCTCCGGGAAGATTGAGATCCGATGACGGCTTCCACAGGTCGCCACGCAGGACAGAGCCGGGCCTTGGCTCAATACGAAATGGACTGCTTGTTGGTTCGTTCATTCTTAAGCGACGAAGTCTGACACCTTGATTCCGTAGCGCCCGGGGTCCGCCGAGCGTGCGATAGACCTCACGAAGGTATCGCTTGTGGGATCGACTTCGCTCAGATCCCGGATCGGACCGTCACCGATCCGCACGCCGTCTTCTGTCGCAACGAGCCGGACGAGAGGCCTTGAGATCGCTTTCGGATTCGGATTGGGTGCGACAACAATGCCCAGTTCGCCCGTATCGAGGATTACCAGAGTGGCAACAGGATAGACACCCATCATGCTCGTGAACGCGCGTACGAGAACTGTATCGTACATGCCTGTACTCTCACTGAGCAGTTGACGGATCGCTTCGTCCGGTGAACACGGCGTGACCTGCTCATGGTATCTCGAGACCGCTGCGTCGTAGGTTTCGGTGATCGAGATAATTCTGGCGAACAGCCCCTGCCGCCTGCGTCGAATGACGCGGGGATATCCTGCCAGGTTTACGCCCATGTGATGCTCATACGTGGACAGCATGGCCCGGTACGGAGGTTCTCTCAAACCTTCCATGTCGAACAGGATCAGGAGCCCGAAATCCGGGTGCTGACTCACGATACGCCATTCATCTTCACTGAGAAATTTTTCTTTATTGAGAACCGACGTAGGAATGAGCACCTTGCCGATATCATGGAACAGCGCCGAAAACGCGAGGTCGAACAACTGCTGCCGGCCGAAACCAAGATGTTCGCCGAGCGCCACTGAAAGAATGGATACGTTTACGGCGTGGGTCAGCGCGCGGTCGTCATAGTCTGCCATCGTCAGCATTCCGAGCATCGCGGCGCGGTCCTGCAGAACCTGGTCGACGATTCTCAAGACGGCCCGTTCTGCGCGTTGGGCCCCGATCGCCTTCCCGAGCACAAGACCGTTCATCATCTCGTGAGCTGCTTTGACGGAGTAGGCATACGTGCGCCGAGCAGCCTCCAGTCCATTGCTGTCCTCGCCACCATTGAACAAGGCAGCTGTGGGACCCACAGTAATCCGCGCCACGCCGCCATCAAGCAGTTTGGCCTGGAATGCCTCAAGCGGTGAGGTACCTGGCTTTGTGGTGGTAGTCAGCAGGGTGAGAAACACGATCCAATCGTCTGTGCGGATCCCACGATTGAATTCGATTCGGCCGATACCGTGGCCGAGAAAAGTCCCGCGCAACGCTGAAAGAGTGGCATAGTCCGTCAGGTCGACCCGTACCTGGACGTCATTGACGAACATGTAGTTGCCGGCAACCCATACGGCGAGCCCGCCCTCTCGCTCGAACACCGTATCCACGAGATCCTGGAGCTCTGACAGAGAGCGCCCGACGATTTCGTTTTCTACGGGATAGAGCTGCAACGCTTTGGTGGCGTTGTACATTGACGTGAGTACCTCGGTGCTGACTCCCTGCTGAGGTTCGGTGGTATTCATTCTTCGTCCTCTTC
>JBDHMQ010000117.1:0-7772 GCA_039656095.1 Gemmatimonadota bacterium
GGCGCGAGCGTCCATGCAGCTCTCGATGGCCCGCTTCACATCGTCAGGGCCAGCCATGTGATACCGCGCCAGCACATGACCGTGGTCGTGAGGCATGTGAACTTCGGACATATTGCCGGTGAGCACATCCTCTCCGTCGATCACCAGAGGAATCTCGATGACCTCGGTCTTCATGTCCGCCAGTCTTGCCTTGAGTTCTGCTCGCTCCCATGAGCCGGGCGCATAATCCAGCACCGGCTCGTTGATCGGAGTGGGAGGTTGGTGATCTCCCTCGACGGTCCGTCCATTCGACATGCTTGCTGACATTTCTATCTGCTCCGTCTTCCGGTTTATGACTCCACGGTCACAGCTGTTTCAGGCCGGCGGAAGAGTAACCAATTGGGGGGCATGCCGACTACCCTCTGACTTGTGTTGACGACGATTCACGAACACGTTTGACGGCCTTGTCCCAACCATAGTTGAAGGAGACACGCATGCCTTATCCATTTGAGCTTCCGGACCTCGGATACGCCTATGATGCGCTCGAACCCCATATCGACGCGCGCACCATGGAGATCCACCATTCCAAGCACCATGCCGGATACACGGCCAAGTTGAACGCCGCGTTAGAAGGCCACCCAGATCTGCACCAGCACTCAGCAGAGAGCCTGCTGACATCGGTCGAGTCAATTCCGGCGAATATTCGTGGTGCCGTGCGCAACAACGGGGGCGGATTCGTCAACCATTCTCTGTTCTGGAACGGTATCGCTCCAGGCGGCGCTTCTTCTCCGAGCGGTGCCCTCGCAGCGGCGATCGACAGTACATGCGGTTCGTTTGACGGATTCAAGGAGCAGTTTTCGGCCTCAGCCGGCACGCGATTCGGTTCCGGATGGGCCTGGCTCGCAGTCTCGCAGGACGGTTCGATGAAGGTCTATTCGACCGCGAATCAGGACAGTCCGTTGATGGAAGGACTGACCCCGATCCTCGGCCTCGATGTCTGGGAGCACGCCTACTATCTGAACTATCAGAATCGGCGCCCGGACTACATCGCTGCGTTCTGGAATCTCTTGAACTGGGATGTCGTGGCCAGCCTGCATGCTGCAGCAGGCTGAGTTGAGAGACAGGAGCCTGTTGGTCACGGTCGCCGGTCTCGTCGTTGTGGCGGCCGGCGCCTGTGCGGGACACGGATCGAGCGGAGTCGTCGAAGAACCAGCATTCATTGAGCGTAACGTGGAAACCCTTCCCCTCCAGCCACCCTCGCTCGAGGCGCAGGAAAGCGGAACGGAGGCTCTGCTCCAGGCAGTGAGTCCGGTAACCGACGACGTCGTCTGGGTCAGCGGACACCAGGGCACGTACTCGCGATCTGTTGATGGCGGGATCACCTGGGAAACTGCCGTCGTCCCCGGTGCGGATACCCTGCAGTTTCGCGATGTCCATGCAGCATCGGCATCCGAAGCCTGGCTCCTGTCGGCCGGACCCGGGGAACTGTCCAAGGTTTTTCATACGAACGATGCGGGCGCGACCTGGACGCTTCAATGGACGAATCCCGAACCGGACGGCTTCTACGACTGCTTCGACTTCTGGGACGCGAAGCGCGGGGCCCTGTATGGCGACGCGGTGGATGGCGGCCTCCGGATCATGCGGACGGAGGACGGCGGTGAGACGTGGAAGCTCGTGCCAGCCAAGGCGCTTCCGCCCGCCGGCGAGGGAGAGGGCGGTTTTGCGGCCAGCGGTACCTGTCTTGTCACGGGGGACGAAGGCCGCGGCTGGATCAGTACGGGGAATGCGGATCCCTCCCGCGTGCTGGTGACCACTGATCATGGTCGCTCATGGGAAGCCAGGGGCCAGCCAATTTCGGGAGGATCGGGCGGCGGCTTGTTTTCTGTCTCATTCAAGGACGAGCTCCAAGGTGTCGTGTTCGGTGGCTCCTTGAATCCCGATGCGGAACCGGGGCCGCGTGTAGCAGTCTCGACAGACGGCGGGAAGTCCTGGACGGTCGCCGGTGAACCCACAATCGCCGGTGCGATCTTCGGCGGCGCCTGGGTTCCCGGCACAGAGGCTCCGCTCATGGTGATCGTGGCGCCGACTGGTGCCGATTACTCGCTGGGCGGCCAGCGGTGGATCTCCCTCGACACCGAGGCCTACTGGGGCATCGGGTTTGCCTCGACGGACGCCGGCTGGCTGGTGGGCCCTGGAGGACGCATCACGAAGGTAACGTTCTAATATACAATTAGTTAGCTCCGCAACGAAACCAACAAACGAAACCTCCATCCCTGTCCATCCGTAGGGTGTTGCAACCGTATGGACTGCTTCGTTGTCCAAACTAGTGAATCAAGATGGACGACCGAAAAGAGGACCAAGTGTTGAAGGGATGGGGAATCATGTGGTGGCGTGAGGTGAAGGAGTTGGCAGGAATGGTATTGCTCGCTCATGATGTGCCCTCCGTAGAACAGCCGGTGGAAGCCGAGGTGTTTCAGGCTTTCGGCTCCACCGAGCCGGTCGGCTCACCCGATTTCGCGTGATCTGTGACCGGCCGATACATGTCGGGTCGGCGATCAGCCACGTAATCAAACTCGTATTCGCCCGGGGCAAGGACCACCCGGTTGCGGTCGCTTGCGGCCATATCGAATTCCACGTCAATCCGTTCAGGTCCGGCTCCCGCTTCAGCCAGTAGCTCCCCTCTTGGCCCCACGGCCATACTTCCACCGGGAAACACCGTCCCGCGCTCTTCTCCCACACGATTCACCGCCAGGTAGTTCACGTGGTTCTCGTACGCCCTCATCTGCGTCTGTTGCTGCTTCATGTGAAGCATCGGCCAGTTGGTGGGAAGAACGATGAGTTGTGCGCCAAGCAGTTTCAAAGTGCGGGACGATTCGGGAAACGTGGCATCGTAGCAGATATTGATGCCGATGCGGCCGATAGGAAGATCCCAGACCTGGAATTTATCCCCCCGCCGGGCAAACCGGTCTACACCGAGGCAGAGCGTGTGGATTTTACGGTAGCGACCCTTGATTCCGTCGGGTCCGACCAGGAACGCCGAATTGTACACACCGCCATCCGCCCGTTCGATCGCGCCGATGATTGTCCAGGCATTCGCGGAGCGGCATGCATCGGCAATGTCGAGTAACTCGGGTCCAGTCGCTGTAATCGCCCCGGCAAGCGCCTCGTCCAGACTCTCGAATACGTAGCCGGTTAGCGCAGCCTCGGGGAATACTACCAGGCGGGTACGGCACTCCTCCGCGGCGTCGGCAATTTCATCGCAGACAAATGCTGTATTCGTCGCCGGTTCGTGCAATCGGATATCGAATTGTACGCCGCGCGTTACAAGCGTATCGCATGGCATGTGGTCAGTCCCCGGCAAACACCGCGTAGAAAGCGAGGCCTACACCGAGAGCAATGGCGGAGGCTGACAGGGCAAGGCCGATTCGCCGTCCTGTCTCGGCACCGGGTTCCTGACTTCCTTCGTCCCAGGGTCGAATGATCTCGTTGCGCATGACTTTCAGGTGCCCACGCGCCGCCGTACGGGCCGTATCGATGGCCATCTCCAGAAGCGAATCGTCACTCATGATGGCATCGATCCTACAAAGTCCTCGCCCCCATCCACCCGGAGCGTGTTGCCCGTCATCCAGTCCGTCCCGCGGTCGCATAGTGCTACAAGACAACGAGCGACATCCTCGGGAGTCGTAAGACGACCGTACGGATTCTGGCGTTTGGCCTCCTCAATCATGTACTCGGCTCCGGGAATTTTCCGCAGGGCGGGCGTGTCAGTCACACCGGCTCGAATCGCATTTGCCGTGATCCCATGGGAAGCCAGTTCGATCGACAGTTGTCGGCAATGTGATTCGAGTGATGCCTTGGCAGCAGACACCGCACCGTACGACGGAATCACGCGGTCGCCACCCGAACTGGTCATGGCAAAGATCCGTCCTCCGTCACCGATCAGGCCCCGTGCCACGAGTCCCTGTGTCCAATACACCAGCGAATGAGCCATGACCGAGAGCGTCATGTCCATCTGGTCCTGGGTCATCGAGTCGCTCGCGTCATCTGCCACAAACGGCCGCAGCGTCCCGAAGGCCAGGGAGTGCATCAGGACTCGCACGGATCCGGGCTGTACTCGACCAGCCAGTTCATTCAGTAGCTCATCCCGTTTTTCCGGGCTGGCCGCATTCATGTTATGGAAATCGGCCCGTGCTCCGAGCGCTTCGATCCGCTGCTTCAACTCCTCGACTCTGGCCATTCCCGCACGACGATCCAGGTGCACACCAACGATGTCGTAACCAGACCGCGCGAATTCGAGAGACGCTGCTTCACCAAAACCGCTCGATGCGCCGAGAATGAGGATGCTCTGCCTGTCTGAATCGCCCACCGTGCCTCCATCGGGTACTGGTTGAGAGGATGGAAGCGATACTAAAGCGCGGGGCACGCTCCGACTAGGAGGAGACATGTGCACTCCCTCTTCACCCGCCTCTTCAAATCAGTTTGAAAAGGGAGCACATGGCACCACTAACCGAGTCGATTAAACGCGTCGATTAGCTTCCGTCGGGCTCCGGATGTTCACTGCGGCGCTCCGACCGGCTATGGCGTTCCGACCGGCTATGGCTCCGTGATCTACCTCGGTGTGCCGCCGCGCGCCGCGAACCGTTACGCGCCTGCCCACGGCGAAGCGCATGCATCTGTTCCTCGTCAAGGGTTTCTCCGAGCCGGTCGTGCAGCGCCTTCATCGATTCCTTCGTCTGCTCGCGAATGCCCTTCATCCGCTCTCCTGCATCCTCTCGGGATAGCGATCCGTCACGCACTGCCTCATGGATCGCCTTCATTTCTTCCCGAACCGGGGCGAGCGTTGAACGAGCATCTGCACGCAGATCGCCCAGCGCGGCCATTTGATCATCACTCAAGTTCAGCTCGTTCTGTCGATCCATCATCCGACCGAGCGCACTATCAAACATGGCCTCCGGGCCGGGGGCGCGATGTCGCATCTCAGCGCGGGGTGCGCGATGCCGCATTTCGCTCTCGCCTGTCGAATCTTCCTGTGCGATCGCCTGAGGCGCGCCCAGAAGCGCAAACCCAGCTATGAGTACCATTGCCCGTCCAGTCATCTTGAACCCCTTCGTCTGATTCATTCTACCGTGCAACGCGTGAATCGCGCCTTGCCTTCAATGGGTTCGACCACGATGGAGCCGGGTCTATTCCACCATCGACACAATCAGACGATGAATGCAGCCATGAGCGTGTAGCCCAGCGCGGCGAGTCCCGCCGCCATGAGCGCGGGAGGCAGCTGGGTCAGTACGTGGTCCATCAGATCGCACCCCGATACGAGTGAAGAAAGAATCGTAGTGTCGGAGATCGGCGAGCACTGATCACCGAACACAGCGCCACCGGTTACGGCGCCGAAGCTCAAGCTGAGAAACAGTGGGTCGGGCATCACGGCCCAGGCCAGCGGCATCGCGACTGGAAACAGGACGGCGTAGGTACCCCACGATGTACCGGTCGAGAACGCCACGAACATCGCCAGCAGCAGCAGGGTCGCCGGCAGGGCGACAGGCGGGATCCACGAGCCGACGGTCTCGACGACATACGCGGCTGTCCCGATGGCTTCTGCAACAGACTTCAAGGTCACGGCCAGCCCGAGCACTACTGCACCGATCGTGACGCCTTTGCAACCGGTGATGAATCCGTCCATCGCGTCTCTCAGAGACATCCCGCGAGCCAGCGCAATGCCGATCGCCCCGAGCACAGCAAGTACGAACGCTTCCGCGATCGGCAGGCTTGGAGTACTGCTGCCCTTGATGAAGTACGTGAACACAAACGGGATGATCGCAACACCGAGAAGAATCCCCATAGGACCGAAGAAATCGATCAGCGACGGTTTGTAGCCCTCAGGAAGCTCGATGAGTGTGAGCTCCTCCGCCGCCATCGGTTCGGAGCCCTCCCGGTCCAACTCGCCGGTCTCACGAGCCCTCCGAATCGCCGCCCGCATGCGGCGGGGCCACATTGCTGGTCCTCGATCAAATGCGAACAACAGCGTGAAAAGAATGGCAAATAGCGCATAAAAATTAAACGGCAGGGACTTGATGAAGAACGTGATGCCCTCGTCCGCGGTCGCAATCACCGGCACCGTACCGGCCACCAGCCCGCCGATATAGATCGGCCAGACATTGAACGGAATCAACGTCGCTGCCGGCGAGCCGGTGGAATCAACGATGTAGGCCATCTCCTCGTGTGACACGAGATTCTGATCGGATACCGGCCGCACCGTGGCCCCGGTCAACACGGTGCTGATCGAGCCACCCTGATGGAATACCATCCCCATCGCCCAGGTGAATAGCTTTGCTGTTCGTGGACCGCGTACAACCCGGGCGCCGGCCCAGTTCGCAAACTCGACAGCCCCTCCGGTCCGTGTCCACAGACCGACCAGCCCTCCGAGCGCCCACAGGTAAACAAGCAGAATCAGGCCGTAACCGGGAGAACCAATCGACGGAATGAGGAATTCCTGTACGACGTTGAGCTTGCCGCTGATCACACCACCCAGAACGATGCCGATGAACAGCGCAGAGATCACCTCGCGTAGAGCGAACGCGAGTACCAGCGCCACGACCGGTGGGATGACAGACCAGAACCCGTAGTGCGTTCCGTTGGTCGGGAAATCGCCGGCGAACACCACGGCCAGCCCGATCAGTCCGGCGGCAATACCAAGCCTGGCCCACGGGACTTTCCCGCTTGTCATTCGTCAGTCACGGTCGGCTCATCGTCAATGGGCCGCCCCTCGAGAAGACGCTCGTTGAAGTCCGTTCGCTGCTCAAGCATTTCCAACTGATCACGAATTGCCGATAACTCAGTTGCCAGTTTGTCGAAGCTTTCAGTAAGCAGCCCGTCGTCACCGCCTGGTCTGATTTCTTCCAGGCGCCGAACCTTCGAAATCAACATGGTTATTATGCCGGTCATTACCCCGGTTCCAATGACCGCCACAATTATGATCATTAGCACTGCCACGCTCAGCACCGGTCATCTCCAAGGCTTGAGGAGTTCCTCACAACGACGCCTCACACGTTGGCCAGCGGCAGGTTCGGCGGCAAGCTGGACGGGACGGCCCACGGTCTTTGGCTATAGCCATTTTTTGAAAAAAATCCTCGCGAGCGCACTGCGATTTCCGAGTGACTGAATCTCCGTTTGATCCGTAGTTGATGCGGGTTTTCGCGTTTCTGTGACCTGTCGTGCGACTAGCTCTTGCTCACGTAATCCACACTGAGCGGCGAGTTTTCTACACTGAGGCTAATACGTTGGCCGTACGCTATTTACCTAGTTCTTAGACCTCTGTATGCACAATCAATTGGCTTGCCTGGGCTCCTGTCTTTAAGTACTCTGCTCTCCGGTCGTGGACGATGTCGGTCCGAGCGATCGGACGCTGATCCGCGTCGAGGGTATTTCTGTATCGAGTAGCCTGAGAATCTGCCAAATCGTCATCACTATTTCAGTAAGGTCAACCGTAATATGTGGGACACACGCTCGGTGGAACTTTCGATCGATCTGCCTGCTGCACTTGCTGACACCGTCGAGGAAGTGCGCGAACGAGATCCGGAATACCTTGAGCGCGTGATTCGCTACGGGATGGCCCGACGAGCTGTTTACCAGTCCCTGGCTCGACAAACCGACCTCCGACCGGAGACGCCTGAGACCCCGCAGGATCCGACCGCCTGACTCCACCCCTTGCCGCCGTTTTTCAATACCGCCAAACTTCGCTGGGAAGATGTGCAACCGGGGACCACACCCAGGAAGGCGCAGACTATCTCCCACGA